>CAXMSR010000118.1:5202-5443 GCA_964195725.1 uncultured Kiloniellaceae bacterium
TCTGGCACTTGCGAAAGAGCTCCATCCCCTTCTCGAAAGCCTCTATAGCCTCTTCCAGCTCAGGGCTCTCTTCCAGAGAGGAGACGATCTCCTCCAGCTCGACCATCATCTGTTCAAATCGTTTTTTCGTTCTCTTCTTACTCACCTTTGCGCTCCCTTGGAAAGGCGTTAACCATAGAAACAGCGGTCACAGTAGTCAAGGAGTTTCACCGCCCAAGGCGCTTGTTATCCTAATAAGCGA
>CAXMSR010000119.1:0-5440 GCA_964195725.1 uncultured Kiloniellaceae bacterium
CCACTCCGGTTTGGCGTTGGCGGGGTGCTCCGGGGCCTTTGGAGGCTCTTCGCCACCCCAGAGGTAGTAGACGTTTAGCCACGCTATCAGCCTGCTGTCGGTGCAGTTGGCCACCACTTCGGCCAAGGGGTCCTGGGGGAAATCCTGAACTGTTCGGGCGGCCTTTTCAGCGTCGTCGCCCTCCTCAAGCTGCTGGGAGAGGTTCTCGGCGCGAGGGGCCAGCGTTGTCGTGTAGTAGGCGTCGCCCCTGCCGCGCACCTGTACCACCAAGGTATCGAGCCCTGCCGCCCACGTCTCTTCGCAGAGCGCTTTGATGTTGGCTGAAGCGGTGAGCTGGTCGCGCACTACCCACGCCGCCTTGCCCAGCTTCGGGCCGCAGCCGGAGAGAAGCAGCGCACACGCCATTACAGCGATGAAAACCCCAGTTACACCAGAGCGCCGCGCACTCATCGTCTGTCTCCCTGCGCCAGGGCGTGCAGCAGTTTTCCATGTATCCCCTCGAAGCCGCCGTTGGAGAAAACTATCACCACGTCGCCGCGCTCGGCACCGGCGTTTATCGTCGCTACAATAGAGTCCGCATCGGCGTAGACCCTGGCGTCTGTGCCGTTCGCGCTTATCTGCGCCACCAGCTTGTCGATGTCCAACCGCTCGTCTTGCGCCACCTTTTGCGGGTCGGGCAGCGCGCGTACGCACACCCTGTCGGCCCCGGCGAAGGCGATGCCCAACTCCTCCTGAAAGATGTTTGTGCGCATCGTGTTGGAGCGCGGCTCTACCGCCACCCACAACCTGCGGCCGGGATAGCGCGCGCGAAACCCCTTGAGGGTGGAGGCGATGGCGGTGGGGTGGTGGGCAAAGTCATCGTAGACGCTGACGCCGCGCTCTTCTCCCACTTTTTCACCACGGCGCTTGATCCCGCGAAAGCCCCTCACGCCGTCTTCGACCGACCTCGTTGCAACACCCAACCTTCTGGCAACAGCGGTTGCGGCGAGGAGGTTGTACCCCTGATGTTCGCCCACGAGGTTGTGCCGAAGCATTAGCCTCTCGCCAGCGGGCCCGGTGATATGCAGCGTACCCTGCCCTTCGTTTGAGAACTCGCCGCTCCAGGCGGCGTCTTCAGCACCGCGAAGGGTGTAGGTCTCAACCGGGCAGTGGCAGTGGGGCAAAAGCGCGCGCACTTCGGGGTCGTCGCCGTTGGCAATGACCAACCCAGTGCGGGGGACGAGCCTTAGCAAGTGGCGGAACACCTCGCGGATTCTTTCAATATCGGGATAGATGTCGGCGTGGTCGTATTCAAGGTTGCCCAGCACGAGGATCTTTGGCCGGTAGTGGATGAACTTGGGGCGCTTGTCGAAAAAAGCGGTGTCGTACTCGTCGCCCTCCAGGACAAAGGGCGCGCCGCCGCCTATGTGGAAGGAATCGCCCAGATCGGGAACCACCCCGCCCACGAGCCACGAGGGGGCAAGACCGGCGTCTTTTAGTATCCACGAGGTGAGCGCAGAGGTGGTGGTCTTTCCGTGGGTGCCGGTTATGACCACCGGTTGCCTGCCCGGCAAAAACGCCGACTCGATCAGCTCGGCCAACGAAACGAAGGGGATTGCCGACTCCAGAAGCGCCTCGACTTCAGGGTTGCCCCGCGAGACGGCGTTGCCCACCACGACGAGGTCGGGCGCGGGGTCGAGGTTCTCGGCGCGGTAGCCCTCGCGCACCTCGATCTTGCGCTCGGCCAGATAATCGGACATGGGGGGATAAACACCCATGTCCGAGCCGGTCACCGCTACGCCGCGCTCATTAAGGGCGGCGGCCACCCCCGCCATGGCGGTGCCGCAGATGCCGATGAAGTGTACGCGCCCCAGCGCGTCGGGGTTCAGTATAAGAGGCAAGCGCGTCTCTCCTCTTCCCACTCTTTCAGCTCTTCGGACCAGCCCCGCTCAAGCTCGGCGACGGGGACCCCCGCCTCCAGCCCTTCGCGCACCGCTTCGCTGCCCACGAGAAGGTGGATGGGCAGCTTCACCTCTTCATATTCGTAGGGCGGCGCGCGCCAAGAGAACCCCTCGTCGCTGTATAAGCTCCAAAAGGCGGACAAGAGCGCCAGTCCGGTCAGATAGGGTTTAAAAGTGTCTCGGTCGGTTATGTGAAGCTGAACCCCGAAGGTGGGGGTGTTTGTCCACTTGTGGAAGGCGGGCTCGAAAGTGACGGCCCGAAAGTGTACGCCGGGCAGGTTTTGCCTGCCTGCTGCATTGATCACTGCGCTGGTCATTGAACTGATCTCTGCATTGCTTATTGCGTCGGCAAGCTGGCCGTGTCGGCCCCAGGGGCCGCCCACCAGCTCGAAGGGGCGAGTGGTGCCCCGCCCCTCGGAGGCGTTTGTCCCCTCGAAGAGCACCGTGCCGGGGTAGACGACGGCGGTATCCGGGGTGGGCATGTTGGGCGAGGGCATCACCCAAGGCAGCCCGGTGTCCAACCAGTACATCGGGCGCCGCCACCCCGCAAGCTCGACCACGTCCAGCTTGCACTGCACCCCCCGAAACTTCACAAACCAGCGGGCCAGCTCGCCCACCGTCATCGCGTGGCGCATGGGGATCGGCTCCAGCCCGACAAAGGAGGAGAACTGCGGGTCGATAAGGTTGCCCTCAACCTGTGTGCCGCCGATGGGGTTTGGCCGGTCGAGCACCACCACCCGCACGCCCTTGTGCCCGCATGCCGCCAGCGCCAGCCTAAGCGTCCAGATGAAGGTGTAGACCCTGGTACCCACGTCCTGAATGTCCACCAGCAGCACGTCGATCATCCCCAACATCTCGTCGGTGGGCACGCGAGTGTCGCCGTAGAGCGACCAGACGGGGATGCCAAGCGCGGGGTCGCGCGCGTGGCCCGTCTCTACCATGTTGTCCTGCACGTCGCAGTTGACCCCGTGCTGCGGACCGAAAAGGCAGGTCAGTCCCCCCTGTCCACCGCCCTGTCCGCTGTTTTGTCCGCCGCTCTGTCCTCTGCCAAGCGCAGCTGCGATCACCTCTTTCGAGGGGCGCAACTGGCCGTCCACGCAGGCCGAGCTGGTAAGAAGCCCCACCCTCTCACCCCTGCGCACTACGGCGAAGGGGTCGGCGGCAAAACGTTCAAGTCCAAGGGATACGGGCACCGGGCGTCCTCGTTTGCAATACTGACGTTAACTGGGTCAAGCCGGTTAATCCGTATAATTATACGGTGTTACGCCAAAAGCCACCAGCGATTAGTTTGTTCGGGTTTTGACAGGGGGAAGCGGGACTGCCGACGGGCTAGCTGACGCGGGGGAGAAAGATGGCGAAGGTGGTGTAATCACCCGCTACTGAAACGCGCACTTCGCCGCCCATGGTGCGCACCAGACGGTGAACTATGCTGAGGCCACGGCCCTTGCCGTTCAACTGGTTGAGGCGGTTTAGCTCGCCCGGAGATACGCACCCGGTGTTGGTTATCTCCAGGCGGGCTTGCGCCTCGTCGCCTCCGACATAGACCGACAGCCTGCCGCCGCACGAGGGGATGGCCTTGGTGGCGTTGTTTAGCAGGTTGTCCAGCACCCGTTCAATCGCCATCTTCGAGGCGTGTACATATACCCCATCGGCCAGCTCATCGGCTTCGAGGGTGATGTTGGGCAGCCGCTGCTCGCTTATGGCTTCGCAGTTTATCAGGAAGCGGTCGCGCACCACCGAGGCCAGATCAAGCCTCTCGGGGCGCGATACGGGGTAGATGCTCATCGCCATCTCTTGCAACCGCGTGCCCTCGTGGATGACCACGTCGATGTAGCGCAGGATATCGTCCGCATCTTCGCTCTCGGGGCAGATCAATCTTCGCACCCTGCGGGCAAACCCGGCGATGGCGATGGCCGGGTTTTTAAAGTCGTGCAGGATGTCGTCCAGCCTCTCGATCTCCAGCGCCTGGGTCAGCTCTTTACCAAAAAAGGTGAGCACCTCGATATCCTCGTCGGAGAAGTAGAGGCGTTTGTCCACCGCGTCAAAAACGAGGATGTAGCGCACCTGCTCGTCGATGCGCAGCGGCACGTAGAGGATCGAGTTTATGCCGTGCGCCTGCGTAAAGGCGCGCAGGCTTTCGGTGGCGAGGGTCGATTTATGGGGGGCCTTGATCAACATGTACGAGCTGTAGATGCGCTCGTTCATAAAATCGCCGAAGGGGCGATCACCGTGTATGGCGGTATAGAGGTAGGGGTGCTCGGTGATGGGGAAGACCTTGCCCACGGTGTGGTAGCTGTCCTGCTCGGGAAAGCCCGTCTCCAGCATCGCCTCGGTGCCGTCTTGCGACACGGTAAAGAGCGTGCAGCTCTGTATGCGGATGATGTCGGCCAACTCCTCGACCATCATCGTGAAGAGGTCCTTCATCTTCACGCCCTTCTCGATAGATATCTTCGAGAAGAGCTTTTCGACGATCCACTCCTTCTTGTCGTTGACGCGACGCATGTCGTTTATGCGCTTTCTGGCCAGCACATAGCTGACGCGCTGCGCCATCATATCGGCCACACGAAGCTCGGAGCCGGAGAACTCGCGGGGACCGTCGGTGAAATATATCTGCATCGACCCCTTCGCGTCGTCGCGCTCCTCCAGAAAACGCTCCATAGTAAGGGGCACCGCCATCATCGAGCGGTAGTGGCAGTCATCGGGGGCCAGCCCGGCCTCGGCGGCGACGTCATTCACCTTCACATAACTCTGCGTGGCAATTACCCGCTCGGCAATGGTATCCTCGAAATCGACGAGCTGTGCGCGCTGATCCTCTTTGAAATTGTACGAACCGAAAGAGACAACTCTGTTGCTGATGGGCTCGTGAATGCGGATAGTGGCGGCATCGGCGGCGAGAAAATCGACGATCAACTCGCTGGCGTCATGGAGGATTCGCTTCCAGGATTTCTGGGGATCGATCTCGACGATTTTGTTGAAAGTGGTAAACACGCACTCCAGCGCCCAGGGAAAAGATTCCTTCCCCACGCATTCCAGAATACGGGGCAGCGTGCAGGGTACCGGCTTCATGCGCAACTCTCCAATGGCGGGCCCAAAGCCCGCGCGTACCACAACGACACGTTCACCGCGAAGGCGGGAAGCATACTTATCTGTATACGTCGGCGACGCCACTTCGTCAAGATCAGCCGCCACGCCGCATCGCCCAAGGAGGCGTAAACATTGAGAAGAATAGCTGACTTTTTATTTGAAGCGGGCATGCTAAAGCGCACGCCGCGCACCGGCTGGCAGTTTCTGGGCTCTGGCGAAGAATCGGTCTCCGACCACACCTACCGCGCCGCACTGCTCGCTTTTGTCCTCGCGTCCAGAAAAGACGACATCGACATGGAAAAAGTCCTGAAAATGGCCCTCTTCCATGACCTGCCCGAAGCACGAACCGGCGATCTCAATTACATGAACCAGAAATACTCGAAACCCGACGAAGAAAAAGCCGTACACGACATGAC
>CAXMSR010000120.1:0-5077 GCA_964195725.1 uncultured Kiloniellaceae bacterium
GACGATGAAGCCACTGGTATCGGTTGTTATCCCAACCTACAACAGAGAAAATTTTGTCGCTGAGGCGGTGGCCTCGGTGCTGGCGCAGAGCTACGTCGATTTCGAGCTGATAGTGGTGGACGACGGCAGCGACGACGCTACCGTTGCGCTTTTGGCCGAGCGCTTTGACGACACGCGCCTGACGGTGGTAAGCCAGCCCAACCTGGGCGTCTCGGCCGCCAGAAACACCGGCGCGAAGCTGGCGCGCGGCGAGTGGTTCGCCTTCCTCGATTCCGACGATACCTGGCTTGAGAACAAGCTGGAGGTTCAGCTGACAGAGACCCTGGCGCGCCCCGATACTCCGGTGAGCTATACCGAAGAGATATGGTACCGGCGCGGCGTGAGGGTGAACCCCAAAAACGTCCACGCAAAGCACACCGGCTGGATCTTCGACAACTGTCTACCGCTCTGTATCATCAGCCCCTCGTCGGTGATGATACGGCGCGAAGAGTATCTTATGGCAGGTGGTTTTGACGAGGCGCTGCCCGCCTGCGAAGATTACGAGCTATGGTTAAAACTCAGCGCCCGCTACCCGGTGCATCTGGTAGAGACGCAGCTTATAGTCAAGCGCAACGGCCACGAGGGGCAATTGTCCCAAGAGCACTGGGGGCTCGACCGCTTTCGCATTCAGGCGCTCTGGAAGAGCGTTTATGATCGCGAGCTCTCCGACGAGCTCAGGCGAAAGGCGCTTGAATGGATCGCCAAGAAGGGGGCTGTGGTGGCGCTGGGCGCGCGAAAACGCGGGGCGCTTTCACGCGCCGAAGTCTTTGAACATTCCGTAAGGGAGGCGACAAGTTGGCTGGAGAGGCTCTAGCTGTTTCCACGATTGGACTTAATGACCTTGAGAGCGCCGACGAGCGTTTCTCGTTCTCCTGCCCTACGGCGCTGGAGCGTGAAGAGCTGGCGCAAAGCCTTGCCCGCTTCGGGCAGCTTCGCCCTCTTTTGGGGCTCAGGGGCGCTGACGGCAAGGTGACCGTCGCCGCCGGGGCCCGGAGGGTTGAGCTTTTGGGTGCTGGTGTTTACCCCGGCGCTGTCGCCGATGGTTCTGTCGCGTTAGTACGCGTTGTGGACGACGTTGCTACGACGAACCTTGCTGCCCTGTGGGAGCTTTTGTTGGAAGATCATCTGCTTGGCGGCGAGCCCAACGTCGTCGAGGTGGGGCTCTACATCAAAAAACGCATGGCCGACACCGGCGAATCGCTGGAAGAGCTGGCCGGGAAGGTGTTTAAGCGCCTTGGCCTGACTCCACGCGCCCAGGCCGGAGCCGAGCCGCTCTGGATCGCCGATCTTCCCCCTGCGCAGCGCCAACGCTTCGCCGAGGAGGAATTGCCTTCCAAGGGGCTAAAGACCCTCACCACGGCACCGCGCGAGGACGCGCTGGCGGTGTTGGAGCTGACAGAGGGGCTAAAGCTCGGCAGAAACAAGTTCATGGAGCTTGCCCGCTGGGTGCTTGAGTGCGCCTGGCGCGACGGCGGGCGGGTAGGGGAGTGGTTGGCCGGATTAGAGCAAACCCCTGAGTTTTCCGCGCTGGCTGCGCTGGCCGAGCTGAGCGGCGAAGAACTACGCAAGCTCGTCTGGCAGCTTCGCTATCCCACCCTCTCGCAGTGGGGCGACGAGTTCGAGTCTATACGCCGCAGGCTAGAGCTGGGCAAGAACACCACGCTTGCGCACTCACCCGGCTTCGAGGGCGGCAAACTGCGCCTCTCGATCAACTTCGGCAGCCTCGACGAGCTGCGGGCCGAGCTTGCGCGGGTGGGCGAGAAGGCTGAAAAGGGCGAGCTTTTGCCGTTGAAGAAATTTCTGTCATGAAGTCTTCCCCCCTCTCTTTCGTGACGTCTCCCACGACTTCTCCCGTCAACCCGCCCACCGCACCTGCTCCTGCCCCTGACATCACTCCTCCCTTTAATAAGGTGCTGGTGCGCAGCTCGGCGCTGGACAAACCCTTCACGCGCAGCCTGCTGGCACGGTTGCCCGCCGGGTTTACGGTGAAAGTGCTGGACGACGAGGCCCCGCGCCCAACGAGCAAGCAGGTACTCTTTATTGAAAACGAGCCGGGAGAGTTCGTCAAACCCTGCCCCTGCACACCGGGCGCAGTGCGGTGCGGCTACTGGGTGCTGACCCTTGGCTTTCAGTGCCCCTTCGCCTGTAGCTACTGCTTTCTCAGGTTCTATGCGCCCGACGAACCCCGCCGCCCACTTTCACGCCGCCGCCGCCAAGTGGACTGGCCCCGTGCGCGTGGGCACCGGCGAATTCACCGATTCGCTCGCGCTAGAGCCCTGGACCGGCCACGTACCCTGGCTGGCCGAGCTGGTGCGCCCCTATCCCCAGGTGCAGTTGGAGCTGAAGACGAAGAGCGCCAACATCGCGGCGCTCTTAGAGATCGAACCCCTCTCCAATATGGTTGTAGCCTGGACGCTCAGCCCCCGCGCGCGGGTAACGAGCGACGAGCCGGGTACGGCCACCCTGGAAGAGCGGTTTGCGGCGGCGCAAAAGGTGGCTGCGCACGGCTTCGACGTGGCATTTCACTTCGATCCAATAATCATTAACCCCAAAACCCCGGAAGAAGACCCCATCGCCGCCTATCTTGAGGTGGTCGAAGAGATCTTTGAGCGGCTGCCCGTCGAAAAAATCGCCTGGATCAGCCTCGGCACCCTGCGCTTTCCCCGCCGCTTTATGGACGACTGGGGCCCCAAGCTTCGGGGCAACCCCATCTATTTCGACGAATTCGTCAGCGGCGAGGACGGAAAGCTGCGCTACTTCTGGCCGATCAGGAAAAACGCCTACGACCGCATAGCCCGCCGCATAGCCGAGCTGGCGGCAGACGCCGTCCCGGTCTATCTCTGCATGGAATCGCAGCGGATGTGGGGCGCAGGGCTTGGCTGGAGCCCCGACGAGGAAGAGGTGGAACGGCTGTTGTGCAAACCCCCCTCGGATGCGTATGATGCCCAGGATGGAAAAAGTTGAATAAACCGAAGCGCCCGCATCGTTTGGCGCGCACCACAAGAGATGTAAATGCTTAGAACTCTGGAAGTGTTCCTCACGCTTGGTTGGCCGGTAATGCTGATGTTCGCCGTCGAGCGATTCGTCATGACGCAATACGTGCGCACCGCCGCGCAAAAAGAGTGGGTACGCCGCCACAAGTGGCTCCACCCCAACTCCATCTGCTACTACCGCTGCCCCATGGGGATCGTTACTGTGCTGCTGTTCCACTACGGCATGCCGCTCTTGTCGTCCTATGTATTCGCCTTCTGGATGATCACCGACCTGACCGATGGCGACATAGCGCGCCGCTGCGACCTGGGCACCGAGTCGGGTAAGACGATAGACCCGCTGTCAGATAAACTCATGTATATACCGCCACTTATCTACCTATCCCTCATGGGCTACTTTAGCGTCTGGGCGGTGGCGGCGTTTGTGGTCATAGACGTGTTCGGGCAGTTCACCCGCTTTTTCATCAAGGAAAAATCAGCCAACCTCTTCGGCAAGGCCAAGACCTTCGTCGCGGTGATACTGCTGATGTTTACCGCCATGGAGATAATAAGCGGCCCGATGCCCTATGCGCGCATGTTGGGGCCGCTGATGCACATCCTGGTGGCGCTGGCGCTCTGCTCGGCGGCGCTCAAAGTCATCCCCAACTACTGGTACGCCAACATCCTGAGCCTCATGAACCTCGTCTGCGGCCTGGGCGGGATAGTGGTGATACTAATGGGGCACCCTGCCATCTACGCCTTCGGGCTGGTATTTCTCGGGCAGTTTCTTGATCTCTTTGACGGACGCGCGGCGGAAAAGTGGGGCTCGACCCCCAAGGGCGAAATATTTGACGACGTGGCCGACGGCACCAGCTTTGGTGGCACCGTCGCGCTGATAGTGGGCACCTCTTTTGCCGACCTTCGCATAGGCATAGCGTTGGGCGGGCTTCATCTGGTTACCACCATCCTGCGGCTGATACGCTTTGTAATCGAGAAGAGAAAAGCAGGCGAAGAGGGCGGCGTCGGGTGGTTCTCCGGCATGCCCAGCCCCGCCGGGGCGCTGCTGGCCGGGTGTGCCTGCCTATACCTCGACTCGGAGATCGCCAGGGGAGTAGTCGTGGTGCTCTGCGCCGTGCTGATGATATCGCGCGTACCCTACGCACACTTCGGGCGCATAGTGCTGCCCAAAGTACCCAAACTGGTACAGGTGCTCATCCTCGCTGTGTACATGGTCGTCCTCGCACAGGCCATTCGCCTTGGCGACTACGAAGGGCCGCTCTCGGTGATATTTCTCCTCTCGGTGGTCTACCTTATCTCGCCGTTGTGGATGCGAAAACCCAAGCCGGCCTAGCTTAGAGGGGGAGCCGGGCGCTCTCGCAAGGGCAGGATGTTTACCATTTTGCAACTAACACAGCTAAACGTTTCGGAGCCGGGAGACAGCGATGACAGTTAAAACACCCCCCTGGTTAGTCAGCGCAGGCAAGGCAGCCGTGCTCGACGGCGTAGCGTGCGATTTTCAGCGTTTTGAGCGGCAGATGCCCTACGGCGTCATAAAAACCTCGCCCGAAGTCTTGGCAAGCTGCGAAGACTGCAACGGCTACGATAAAAACTATGCCTGCCCGCCCCACAGCCCGCGTCTGGAAGAATACGTCGGCAACTGCACCGAAGTGCTGGTCATCTCGGTAAAACTCCTTCTTGCGCCCTTTAGCGGCGACACCCCCCAAGCGCGCTACCACAACTGCTTTGACGGCGCGCGCGAACTGCTTTTAAAAGAGCTCTACAAGTGGCGCGAAAAGGGCAAACTGGTAGGCGGCTCGGGCCCCTGCATAGGGTGCGGCAACTGCACGCTGCCCGATGGCGAAAAGGAGTGCTGCACCCCCAAAAAGCGGGTCTTCAGCTTAGAAGCGATGGGCGTAAACGTCATCGATCTCTTGCAAGATGCCTTCGAGCAAGAGCTGGAGTGGGCCGGAGAGGGTGGCGAGCAGGTTAGCATTAGCGCCATTGGGGCGGTGTTTCTGTAGTATCGGCTGCGCCTCTTTTGTTTTTGTAAGGAAGCCCACCTCAATATG
>CAXMSR010000120.1:5087-5422 GCA_964195725.1 uncultured Kiloniellaceae bacterium
ATGACCCGACAAATGGCCCAAAGATTTTTGATAGTTTAAACTCTAAGCAAGAACCAATGACTATTGGTGATTTGGTGCGTAATGAAGTTTTTTCTTGACCTGGTCCAGCAAAAGTAGACACAAACCTAAGCCGCTTTTCTGATGGCTCCCAGCTCTTCAAAATCCTTTGGGCTCAAATATCCCAGGTATGAGTGCCGCCGCTTTGAGTTATAGAACATCTCGATATAATCGACGATGTCACGTCGGGCTTCTTCTCTGGATGGATAGTTCATCTCGTTGACTCGTTCCGTTTTCATGCTTCCAAAGAAGCTCTCTGCGACGGCGTTGTCCCAGCA
>CAXMSR010000121.1:0-232 GCA_964195725.1 uncultured Kiloniellaceae bacterium
ACAAGAATTTTGTGCGCTGCCATGACCGGGGCGTGAAAAACAGGGGCACTCAACAATTTAGATTCGTAATTTTGCGCACTTACACGATGAAGTAATATTGTTTGAAACATGAAAAATATTTCAAACGTACTAGCAACGATGTACAGAATGCGCAATATCGACTAAGAAACTCGGCTTTTGCACAAACGCAACAACAGCGCTCTGTGTCGCGAGATCGCCCGCTTGGCCCGGC
>CAXMSR010000121.1:303-5392 GCA_964195725.1 uncultured Kiloniellaceae bacterium
TCAGCGACGCTCACTTTTGTGGCCTCACCTGTTATGCTTTACTGGCAACCACCGAGCCGCTTTTGCCGCTTGGCCGCCACCAAAAGATTGACTGACATAGCGTCCACTTGGTAATCTCTACGCCCTTTGACGACAGCTGTGGAGGATTTCCTAAAATGCCCGAATTAACAATCCGCGAAGAGCGCTGCAAAGCATGTGGGCTCTGTGTGGAGTTTTGTCCCAAGAACTGTCTGGAACTAACCGACCGCTTCAACGCACAGGGCTATAATCCTGTGGGGCTCAAACTGCCCGACGAGTGTACCGGCTGCGCAATCTGCGCCCGCATGTGCCCCGACGTAGCCATCGAAGAAGTCAAGAAATAGGATCGCAAAAATGTCCAAATCCTTTATAAAAGGCAACGTCGCCATAGCCAAGGCCGCGATAGCCGCCGGTTGCAAATATTACTTCGGCTACCCGATCACGCCCCAGAGCGACATCCCCGAATATCTCAGCGGAGCCCTTCCGGCCGCCGGGGGCGATTTTGTCCAAGCGGAGAGCGAAGTGGCCGCCATCAACATGCTCCTGGGCGCCGGTGCCACCGGCAAGCGCGCCATGACCAGCTCTTCTAGCCCCGGCGTCAGCCTGAAGCAGGAGGGCATCAGCTACATGGCCGGCTCTGAAATCCCCGGCGTCATCGTCAACATCCAGCGCTCGGGCCCCGGCCTCGGCGGCATCTCGCCTAGCCAGGGAGACTACTTTCAGTCCACCAGGGGCGGAGGCCACGGCGATTACCGCACCCCCGTGCTTGCCCCGGCCACGGTTCAGGAGATGTATGACCTGACCATTCTCGCTTTTGAGCTGGCCGACAAATACCGCAACCCGGTGCTGGTGCTGGCCGACGCCATGTTGGGCATGATGATGGAGCCCATCGAAGAGTGGACGCCCGAGGTAGACACCAGCGCCAACGGGCAGTGGGCGCTCACCGGAGCCAAGGGGCGTGAGCGCCGCCGCATAAAATCGCTCTATCTGGCAGAGGGCGAACTGGCCGACCACAACTGGCGGCTGGCCGAAAAGTACAAGCGTATCTCTCAAAACGAAGTGCGCATACAGACCGACATCCCCGAAGACTGCCAGCTGGGCGTCGTAGCCTTCGGCTCGGCGGCACGCATCGCCAAGTCAGCTGTGGACCGCGCCAACGAAGAGGGGCACCGCGTCGGCATGATCCGTCCCATCACCCTCTGGCCCTTCCCCACAGAAGAGATCATCAAGATCGCCGAGAGCGGCCTGGACTTTCTCACCGTAGAGCTAAACACCGGACAGATGGTCGAGGACGTGCGCCTCGCGGTCAACGGCAGATCAAAAGTCGAGTTCGCGGGTTATCCGCCGGGCTACATCCCCTCGCCCGACGAAGTGTACGAAGAGATCATGAAGCGCCTGAAAGATAAGGAGTAGCCACCAGATGAAAACAGTATTTAAAAGACCCGATAGTCTGGTGGACGTAAACTCCCACTACTGCCCCGGCTGCCACCACGGAACGGTGCAGCGGATGGTGGCCGAAGCCATCGACCACTTCGGCATCCGCGAGCGCACCATAGGTGCCGCCTCGGTGGGTTGCAGCGTCTTCATGTACGACTACTTCGACGTTGACGTGGTGGAATCGCCCCACGGCAGGGCCCCTGCGGTAGCCACCGGCATCGTGCGCGCCAATCCCGACAAGTTCGCCTTCGTCATCCAGGGCGACGGCGACCTTGCCGCCATCGGCACCGCCGAGATAATCCACGCGGCCAACCGTGGCGAAAAATTCACCGTCATCTTCGTCAACAACACCGTCTATGGCATGACCGGCGGCCAGATGGCCCCCACCACCATGCCGGGGCAGCGCACCACCACCAGCCCAGCCGGGCGCGACGTTCTCCACGACGGCTATCCGATCAAGATGACCGAGATTCTAGCCAATCTGGAGGGCGTAGGCTTTGCCGCGCGAGTAGCGGTTGACACCCCGGCGCACCTGACCAAGGCGAAAAAGGCGATCTTCGAGGCGTTTGCCGCCCCGCTTAACGGCGAAGGGCTGGGCTTTGTAGAGGTCCTCGCCTCCTGTCCCACCAACTGGGGGATGGACGCGCTGGCCGCCAACAGAAGAATCGGGGAAGAGATGATCCCCTACTTCCCGCTGGGGACTTATAAAGAGAGAAAAAGCGGCGACGCCGACTAGGCACCGCATCATTTATAGATAAAGAGGTTTATACAAGATGAATCACGCCGCGATAATGGCCGGCTTCGGTGGACAGGGTATCCTGATGATCGGGAACCTTCTCGCCGTGGGAGCTTTAAAGCAGGGCCTTCACGTCACCTTTTTCCCCTCCTACGGGGTCGAAATGCGCGGGGGCACCGCCAACTGCACCGTCACCATCTCAGATCGCGAAGTGGGCAGCCCCGTCACCTCGCGTCCCCAGGGTGTTATCGCCATGAACGAGCCGTCGGTGCTGCGCTTTGGCCCCAACGTCATCGACGGCGGCACGCTGTTGGTCAACACCTCGATCGCCGCCGCCGACGCCCATGTACGCGACGAGATCAACGTCATCTGCATACCCTGCAACGACATCGCTCGCGAGCTGGGCAACGACAAGCTCTCCAGCATGGTTGCGCTGGGTGGGTACTGCACGGCAACCGGGGTCATCTCCATCGACTACCTGGAGCAAGCGCTGCCCGACGTGCTGCCCGAAAGAGCCCACAAGCTCATCCCCAAAAACATCGAAGCGCTCCGCGCAGGCGCGAGCAGGGTAAGCTGATGAGCGGCGCAACTGCCTTTTCAAGCAGGATCGACATGAGCGTCGAGCTTGGACGGTTGCGCCTCAAAAATCCGCTGATCGCCGCTTCCGGCACATTTGGCTACGGCGAAGAGTTCTCGCAGTTCACCGACCCGGCCTCTTTTGGAGCCATCTCGGTAAAGGGCCTTAGCCTTGAGCCGCGCCCCGGCAACCCCATGCCCCGCATAGTCGAGACCCCTGCGGGGATGCTAAACGCCATCGGGCTGGAAAACGTCGGTGTGGCTGCTTTTGCCGAAGAGAAGATGCCCTATCTGCGCTCGCTCGACACCACCGTCATCGCCAACTTTTTTGGCAACAGCGTAGACGAATACGCGCGCTGCGCCGAGAAATTATCCGAAATAGATGGGCTGGGCGCTCTTGAGATGAACATCTCGTGCCCCAACGTCAAGGCGGGCGGCATCGCCTTTGGCACCGACCCGAAGCTGGCCGCCGAGGTAGTCCGCGCCGTGCGCGAACGCACCGAGCTACCCCTTATAGTGAAGCTCTCGCCCAACGTCACCGACATAAAAGTGCTGGCGCTGGCTGCCCAAGAAGCGGGCGCAGACATCCTCTCGCTGATAAACACCTTCACCGGGCTGGCCGTGGACATCGATCGACAAAGGCCTGTGCTGGCCAACGTAACCGGCGGCTTGTCTGGCCCTGCGATCAAGCCTTTGGCGCTGCGCATGGTGTGGGAAGCGGCCAGCGTAGCCACGGTGCCGGTCATCGGCCTTGGCGGCATAATGGACGCCACAGATGCTCTGGAGTTCATCTGCGTAGGAGCCGGGGCGGTGCAGCTTGGCACCGCCAACTTCATAAACCCCGCCTGCGCCATAGCTGTTCTGGATGGGATGAAAGAGTACCTCGCCGCGCGCGGCGTCACCCGCCTGGCCGACTTTACAGGCACCTTCCACACAGGCTGAAACTCACCCTGAAAGTGCCGAGCAAGTTTAAGGGCATACTTTTTTCGTAAGCAATTCTAGCCTCTTACAAAACACCTCTCTATGTCCCGAAATTTACTGATTCTGTAACTGCCTCATTTAATCATCGTAGTGTTATATGTTAAACTTGGACTTGTGCTATTTATTACTTGAGCTAGCAACTTGCTGTGGGGGTTCAAAATGCTGAGAGGAATCTGTGTCGCTCTGGTTTTGCTTGCAACAACTCTATCGGGAAACGCCTTTAGCGCAGGGATACTGTGGGAGACCGAGACCCCTCCAGATCAGCTTGTTTACAGAATTTCCAAAACCTCCGGCGATACAATCTTCACCTTCGGCAGGGCAACGATTTCTGAAGAAGATCAATACGGCAACGTCACCTACTACATTGAACCCTGCATCTCCAGGTTCGACGCCGACGGCACTCTTGTATGGTCGAGAAACTACGATGTCGAGGGTTTGGGACAGATCTCAGGTGTCTTCGCGCTGCCCTCAGGCGGCTACACCGTTACCGGGATAAAACTGATTGGCGGCAATGACGGGCGCAATTTAATCAACGGACTATTTAACGGTTACATGGATGAAGATGGCGAGCTGAGTGAGCTGATCCAGCACCAGATTCCCAGCATGCCGGAGATGAGTCTTACCCACTCCACGTCGCTGGCTGACGGCGGACAACTGCTGGTCTATGTAGACATGCATACAGGCAGAGCCCCACCGCCCCCAGGTGCAAGTGTAATAGTTAAGAGATATGCAGCATCGGGCGAGCTCCTCTTTGCAAAAGATTTTACCATCAACCACTATCGACGAGCATATGCGGCGCTCTCCACCAACGGTACATACTGGGTGCTTCTCCAGGAAATGGGAGAAAACTACGGCCAGTACTTCTATCGCCTCGTCTCCCTTGACCAATTTGGCAACCAGCTTGACGAAAAGGTCTACGAAGCTGGCCGTTTAAGCTCCTGGGCCAAGCTGGTTCCCATGCCCGACGGCGGGGTTATGCTCACGACTATCGCAGTTCCGGCTATCAGTGGATTTTCAGGGCCCTACCACATATATAAATTCGATGCGGTCGGGGACCTTGAGAAATTTACCGAGGTCGCAAATGACGTCGTAGGCAGCGGCTCGGCCTATGCGTATGACGTGGCCCTTCGGCCTCTGGTCGGCTACTTCATCGTCTCCCATAAATTCTACGTTGAGAGAATTTGCAACTCCACATACCACAGAAATATTTCAGTGGCCGCCGCCGTTGACTACGATGGCCAGGTCATCTGGAAGGGCGAGACCGAGTCCGCCCGGTTCAAACCAATTCCTTACCAGATAGTCCCGATGGGAGAGGATGACGCAGTGATTCTCTACCAAGGA
>CAXMSR010000122.1:0-5379 GCA_964195725.1 uncultured Kiloniellaceae bacterium
GGGCTTTGTCGTAGGCCTTGATCGCCTCGGGAAAGCGCCCGCTGTCGAAGTTGAAGTTGCCAAGCGCGACCCAGGCGTTGTGGTTTGTGGGGTCGAGTTCCACGATCCTTTCGGTCTCGCGGATCTGCTCGGAGAAGTTGGGCAGCGCTGCGGTGGGCGGCGCCAGGGTTCCGGGAGGCGGCGCGCTGGCGGGCTGAGAGCTCGCACCAAAGGAGGCTGCCTGGGAAGTGGGCGCGGATGAGGTGCCGATTACCAGGTGATAGGCGGTCATCCCCAGAACAAAGCCCAGCACCACCGAACAGACGGCAAGCACTACTGCCTGATCGGCGCGCAAGACCTTCTTTTTGTTGCTCATTGTTTACTCCATGACTGCTATTGCATCGTTAAATGTTAAGAACGTCGGTTGTCGCCAAGCCCCTTTGGGCTGTACGTTTTTACAGCTTGTTTACTTACCTTTTGTCACGCCGGTTGTCAAGATGTTCGCCTTTACCGGGCTCTTTGCGCAGCGGATGTAAACGGGGCGTGCGCGCGCTAGTGGTCTTCTCCGCTCACATGCCGGTACCCGGCAAAAAATGCCTCGACCTCCAGGTCGGCGGCGCTGGGGTAGTGGTCGCGAAGGGTCAGCACCAGGTGGTCGCGTTCGACGGTGGGGACGAGCGCGGCCAGCGCGCCCAGCATCACGGCTCCGGCCAGCGCTACCGCGCCAAGCGCCAGCGCCGTCTCGGTGGCGGGTATCCAGTGGACAGCGGCGGGGGCATAGGCTTTTTCGACCTCTTCGCGGGTGGGATAGCGGCCCCCGGAGGCCCTGACCGCCACCGGAGGGTGGCCCAGGGTGTCGATGATGGCTATTTTGCCATCGCCCAGCCAGGGCTGTATGCGAAGAGCCTCCAGAAGATCGAGGGCGAGGACGGCGTCGGCACCCTTGCGCATTATCTTGGGGCTCGCGCCACTGGGTGTGCCGATGCGTATGTGGGCCGTCACCGAGCCCTCTAGCTGTGAGATGCCGGAGTGGGCGGTGTAGTGGGCGTCAAACCCCTCGCGTATGGCAGCCCGCGCGAGGATGGAGGCGATGGTGACCACTCCCTGGCCGGCCGAGCCTGCGGCGATTACGTCGAGCTTCATCTTTTGAACCTCAATTTGCGCCCCTTGCGGGTGATCGCTTTTTCTTTGCAGGAGTGAACGCACAGGCCGCACCCCATGCAGCGCGTTTCATCTATGTATGCGGTGGAGCCGTCTTCGCTTTTGAAGATCGCCGGACACCCGGTGGCGCTCAGGCACGAAGGGTCGCAGCTGCCCAGCCCAATGCAGCGCTCGGTGCGCACCCGGTAGGGGATGACCTTTTTGATAAGGCGGCGCGAGGCGCAGGGGCCCTCTGCCACTACCACGTTTACCCCCTGGGATTTTATCGCCTGGGAGAGCACACGGCTAAAGCGGTTGGTGAAAAAAGGAGTCGAGCGCCGCACCTTGCGCACACGTGCCGCGCGGGCGAGCTCGGCTATGCCCAGCGGCACGGAAACCAGATCATTGGCTTTGCTCTCGGTGCCCAGCGACGGCTGAAAGCCGGTCATGGCGGTGCAGCTGTTGTCCAGAACGAGTACCGTCAGGTTTATGTCGCGGGCCGAGGCGTTTAGCAGCGCGGGAATTGCTGCGTGGTAGAAGGTGGAGTCGCCGATGGCGGCGATGATGGGCTTTCGTATGCCCGAGTAGCGAAACCCCTGGGCCATGGCGATCGAAGCCCCCATGACGAGCTCGGTGCGGCAGAGGTTGAAGGGCTCGTTCATCCCCAGGATGGTGCAGCCGATGTCGCCGGTGACCAGCACCTCGTCGGGATCGTGCCCGCAAGCCTTTATCGCTTTTAACAGCGCGGCATAGGTAGAGCGATGCGGGCAGCCGGGGCAAAACGTGGGGACACGCGGGGCATACCCTGAAAGATCTGGTGCCGGTTCGCTCACGGCGGCGGCGGTGCCCTCCAGCGCGCAGAGGGCGGCCTCGACGGTATCTGGGTCGAGATCGCCTATGGGGGAGGTGTGCCCCTCTTTTTTCCCGATGATCTCCACGTCGCACTTAAGCTCGAAGGCCAGGGCGCGAAGGTGGTGCTCGATCAGGGGCTCGAGCTCTTCAATTACCAGCACCCGATCGCAGCTTTTGAGGAGCGTCACCAGCTTCTCGTCGGGCATGGGGTTGACCACGGCGACCTTCAGGGCGTGGTGAGCGGCTTTGCCGCCGCTTTTGAGCGGGCCTTCTTTGCGGCGCTCAAGCGCCTCTTGCACATAGCACCAGGTAGAGCCCGAGGCGACGACGCCGAGCTTGCCCTTGCCCTCAACCAGCGTGTTGAGATGGTCGAGCGCCTCTGCTGCTGCACTTAACCTGTCGAGTGCCTCTTGGTGCTGACGCTTGCAGTCTGAGGCGCTGACCTTCGTGTAGCGGGCGAGGTCATCGGGCAGGCGGCTCTTCCGGTTTGTGCGGTGGGGCTCTTCTAACAGTACCGGGGCAAAGGTGCTGGCCGTGGTGGTGGTCTGTCTTATAAGGATCGGGACCTGTAGGTTCTCGGAGACCTCGAAGGCCGTGCGGGTTATCCGGCGCGCCTCGTCGGGGGTGGAGGGCTCGACCATGGGCAGCTGCGCCAGCCGGGCGATGTGGCGGCTGTCTTGCTCGACCATGCCGTAGTAGGCACCGGGATCATCGCCCACCAGGATGACCAGCGCTCCGGGGGTGCCCGAAGTCGCGAGCGACAGCAGAGGATCAGAGGCGACGTTTAGCCCCGACATCTTCATCGCCACAAAGCTGGCCTGGCCCGCCCAGCTATGGCCTATTGCTATTTCGAGGGCCACCTTCTCGTTTACCGCCCACTCGCTCTTTAGCTCGGCAGAGTGGTTGTCTATAAGGTAAGAGATAGCCGGAGTGGTGGGGGTGCCGGGGTAGCCCACTGCCAGCCGCGCGCCAGCTTCCAGCGCGCCACGCGCCACCGCTTGGCTGCCGCATAAGAGCTCTCTGTCTTCTTTGAGTTGCCTGTTCAACGCTGTTTTCCTCAGTGCCCCTTGGAGGGGTAAAAAAATAAGGGAGTGACGCTTGGTAACACATTTGGTAGATAGGGGTCAATAACGTCTAACTTTGTAACGGTGTTCTATTTCTTGACTCCAGAGTTTTGAATAACGTAGGATGAATTGTTATTCATAAAAGGGTTTTATTTGGACGTCATTTCTACGGAAGATGGAGGGTGTGAAATGAAGAGATTCAAAGGGTTTTTAGCTGTAGCCGGTATGGTTGTACTGGTATCCACTTCGGCCTATGCGTCGGGCTTCGCCATCATGGAGCAGAGCGTTAGCGGCCTGGGCAATGCCTTTGCTGGAGGGTCGGCAGGCGCTGAAGACGCCAGCACTGTCTACTTTAACCCCGCCGGGATGACTCGCCTGGAGGGCACCCAGTTTGTCGGCGGCGTTCACGCCATCCTGCCAAGCTTCGCCTTTAAAAACGAGGGTTCGACCCATGTGCTCACTCCTCAGACCACCGAGGGGCTCATCGGCGACAACGGCGGCGACGGCGGGACCCTTGGAGTTGTCCCGAATCTCTATATTACACACGCCTTGGACAATGACTGGTTCGTCGGCCTGGGCATTAACGCCCCCTTCGGCCTGGTTACCGAGTATGACGACGAGTGGGTGGGCCGTTACCACGGCGTGACGTCGGGGATCATGACTGTGAACATCAACCCGGCCATTGCCTACAAGGACGGCGCCATGAGCCTGGGGTTTGGCCTTAGCCTTATGTATATGGATGCCGAGCTTAGCCAGATGATCGATTTTGGCACGTTGACCGCCGCTGCGGGCGGAATCCCCCAGCGCGAGGACGGAAAAGCCGAGCTCACCGCCGATGACTGGTCCTACGGGTTCAATTTCGGGCTCCTTTACGAGCCCAGCGAAGATACGCGCATTGGAGTCCATTACCGTTCCCAGGTGCATCAGACTCTTAAGGGCGATGCTGATTTTACCGTCCCGGCAAAATCGCAGGCGATCCTCAACGCCCTTGGTTCCGGTGCCTTTCAGGACACGAGCGCCCAAGGCAGCATAAATCTGCCCGATTCGCTGTCGTTTAGCGTCTATCACCGCTTTAGCCCGAAGTTCGCCATGATGGCCGACGCGCTGTGGACCAACTGGGCAACCTTTGAAGATCTGACGATGGAGTTCGGCAACCCCGAGCAGCCTGACAGCGTAACCACCGAGAATTGGAAAGCGGTGTGGCGACTAGCGCTGGGCGCAACCTACTCCTACAACGAAAAACTTGACCTGCGCTGCGGCGTCGCCTATGACGAGACGCCCATCCCCAGCGCCGAGTACCGCACCCCGCGCCTTCCCGACGAAGATCGTATATGGCTGTCGGCGGGTGCAGGTTACGATATATTTGCAAACACTAGACTCGACGTCGCCTACACACACCTCATCGGTAAAGATGCCAAAATTAATAAAGATCCGGTGGGCGAGGACGAGCTCAGGGGCGGCCTGAAGGGCACAGCCGAAGTTACCGGCGACATCTTCAGCGCTCAGGTGAGTATGCGTTGGTAGGAAAAGTAGGCAGCACTCTAAACGTCTGAAAAATAACGATACCGGCGTAGATTCAGCCGATCTATTTAAAGGAGTCCACGATGAGGTTAAGAAAATATACAGTCTGGGCGATGCTTTTGTTGGCCGCTCTTGTTCTGGCAGGGTGTGGAGAGTCTAACGACGACACCAATACACTGTACACAACCGATGGGGGTGACCCTTTTATCACTGAAGGCGGCACACCGACGGTGTTTGCCAGCTTCAACCTCGCCAGCATGCCGCTGCCAAATGACGTGACCTGGATGCTGGAAGACACCGACCCCGGCGTCGAGTTTGCCGTTGACATGAGCGACGCTGAATTTACAGACATGGAAATGTTGATGCTGAAGATCAACTCTATGGGTGACGACGCAACAGCGCCCCTTAAAGGGCTCTCGCCCAATATGTTCCTCATCATGCCCGTCACAGGCGCAGTGGATGAGACCACGATTGAGCTATTCATCTTCAGAACTAACGACGCCGCCTTTTTTGCCTTTGTCACAGCAGCCGATCAAGCCGCATTTTTTAATGATACGGCGACCACCGAGATCTACACTGAAGACGACTTTATAGTGGTCAACGATGGCGGCATTGTGAAGCTTCTGCCCAAGCAGCCCTTTTCTCCGGGCGGTGCTTACGCCGTGGTCGTCAAAACCGGGATGGAAGACGGTAATGGCTACCCGGTAGCTCCCGGCTTTGGTACGCAGGCGCTAAAGAGCCTGATATCCTTTGGCCCCTCGCATCCCTACGCCAAGTTCGAAGCGCTTCGCAGCGCGTTTAACGACGGCCCCTCCGCTCTTTA
>CAXMSR010000123.1:0-5356 GCA_964195725.1 uncultured Kiloniellaceae bacterium
TAAAGCGGCAGGGCAGGGGTGTTGCCCCCCGACGCCCTCCCAAGGGAAAGGCCCTTTAGCGCCAGCCAAAGATGCTTGCTGCCCGCCCTCCGACATTGGCGCTTGCGCGCCCTCTAAAGACTCCTGCTGCAGCCCCGCTCCCTCCAGTGTCGCCACCGCTTGCGAATCCTCGGACAGCGCGGCTTGCGCCTCGGCCAGCAGCGCTCCGGGCTGCTCCGACACTGAAGCGGCCGCACCGCTTGCCGACTCGATGGAGCGCCCCGGTGTAAGGGTGTGGGGCTTTGTTAAAAGCTGGCTCGACACCTCTGTCGGGCAGGTGCCCAAAGTCTCCCATGAGATAACCCGCTACGACATGCTGGGGCGCTGGGCGATGCGCTGGGGCTTGGGGCGCGAGAGCTACCGCATAGCCCCCGGAGTCTACGCCTTTGGCAACCCCACCCCCGATTCCACGGTGCTCGTCACCTGTAACTACAAGCTCACCTTTGATCACCTAAGAAAATCCTGGGAAGGTCTGGACGTGTGGGTGCTGGTGCTTGAAACCCATGGCGTAAACGTCTGGTGCGCGGCGGGCAAGGGCACCTTCGGCACCGACGAACTGGTGCGGCGACTGGAGGCCAGCAAACTTAAAGAGTTGGTCAACCACAAGAGGCTGGTGTTGCCGCAGCTGGGCGCGCCCGGCGTAAGCGGTTTTGAGGTCAGAAAACGCACCGGCTTTGCCGTAGAGTTCGGCCCGGTGCGCGCCGAAGACGTGGGTGCTTATCTGCGCGGTGGAAATAAAGCCACCGACAAGATGCGTCGGGTACACTTTACTATACTGGAGCGCTTCATCCTCACGCCGGTTGAGCTGATGGCGATGCGCAAAAATACTCTCTGGGCGCTTCTGACGGCGTTCATCCTCGCAGGTATCGGCCCCTCGATCTGGTCGCCCTCGGCAGCTGTTTTTCGTGGTCTGGGGCTCTTCGGGGCGTATCTCGTCGGACTTTTTGCGGGTGGCGTCTTCACGCCGGTGCTCTTGCCCTGGATACCGGGGACGATGTTCTCGACCAAGGGCGCCGTGGTTGGGGTTGTCTCGGCGATACTCGCCTTTGTCTTCTTTGGCGGCTCGCTCAATTGGCTCGAAGCCCTCTCGTTTCTTGGCGTCGCGGCGAGCGTTTCAGCCTTTGTGGCCCTGAACTTCACCGGGGCCACCACCTTCACCTCGCCAACCGGCGTGGAGAGGGAGATGCGAAAATTAATCCCGTGGCAGGCAGGCGCTCTAGGCGTCTCGCTCGTGCTCTGGGTAATCGGTGCTTTTATAGCTTAAAAAGCCAAAAGCAAATTGCTGTAGTGTTATGCCAAGGCAGGAGCAGGATAAATGTCGGAATTCAGATATTTGGAAGATGCAACAACGCTTGTCTACGACGTCGAAAAGTGTATCGGTTGCGGCGTGTGCCCCACGGTGTGCCCCCACGGAGTTTTCGGATTTGAAGAGGGCAAGGCAAAGCTGGGCGATCGCGATCTGTGCATCGAGTGCGGGGCGTGCGCCAAAAACTGCCCCGTGCAGGCGATCTCGGTCAATCCCGGAGTCGGCTGCGCCATGGCCATCCTTCAGGGGTGGATAACCGGCAAAGAGCCGTCGTGCGACTGTGGCCCCGAAGGCGACGGGAGCTGCTGCTAAGTGCAGTGGAAAGGTAGACGCTAGTGGGTTGGCTGTTAATACTGTTCATCGTCGTTCCGGCGATTGAAATATTTTTTCTCATCGAGGTGGGCGCGGTCATCGGGACGATGAACACCATCATGGCGATCATCGCTACCGGTGTGCTGGGTGCCCACTACGCCCGCCAGCAGGGAATCGAAGTGCTCACGCGCCTTCAGCGCTCGATGGGCGAGGGCAAACCCCCGGCGGGCGAGCTGATAGACGGCGCGATGCTTTTAATCGGCGGCGCGTTTCTCGTCACCCCCGGCTTTGTTACCGATGCCGCCGGCTTTGCTCTCATCCTCCCTTTCACGCGGGCGCTGATAAAGCGTCAGGTGGTGGAGTTTATCCGCCGCAAGATTGAGCGCGGCGACATCCAGATTCGCCGCTTCTGACCGGTTGCGAGCCATTGAAACAACATATCCAGAACAATTAAAAGGTTAACCACACTTGCTTGAAGCTTGCGGACTCTCACGCGCTCACGGGGCGCGCAAATTATTTGGCCCCCTCGACCTCAGGCTCGACCCCGGGCGGCGCTGGGCGCTGGTGGGGCCAAACGGCTCGGGCAAGACGACGCTCATGCGCATCCTCGCGGGAGAAGAAATCGCCGACTCTGGCGAGGTGAGGGGACGTCGCGGGGTCAAGGTCGGCTACCTTCCCCAGGAGATCGAGGTCGAGGCGTCCGGCTCGCTCATCGGCTTTGTCGAGAACGTGGACGGTGAGCTAAGAGAGGTGCGCGAAGAGATCCTTCGCATAGAGCAAGCCATGGCCGGAGGCGAAGAAAAGCCCGCCGTCCTTGAGCGCTACGGCCACCTCCAGAGCCGTTTTGAATACCTCGGGGGGTACGGGCTTCGCTCCGAGGCCATGCGCATCCTCCACGGCCTGGGCTTTAGCGACGACGAAGTGACCCGGCCAGTGGATACCTTCTCTGGCGGCTGGCGGATGCGTGCTCTTTTGGCCCGCATCCTCTTAAAGCAGCCCGACGTCATCCTTATGGATGAGCCCACCAACCATCTCGACATCGTTAGCCTTGAGTGGATCGAGAACTTCATCAAGACCTCGCCCGCCGCTTTTCTCATCGTGTCGCATGACGTGGACTTTATCGACCGCCTCGTCACCGACGTCATCGCCCTTGAGCCCCAGGGAGTGGTGAGGGTCAAGGGCAACTACTCCAGATATTTCGAACTGAAAACAGAGCGGATCGAGCGCGCGCACGTCGCTTGGGAACGCGAGATGCGAAGGCGCGCTGAAGAGCAGAAATATATCGACCGCTTCCGCTCCAAGAGCACCAAGGCGCGCCAGGTGCAGTCGCGCATCAAGCAGCTTGAAAAAACGCCCCTGCCAGCCGCGCCCCCCGAGCCGGTGTCAAGCCGCCCCAAGATCAATTTCCCCCAGCCCGAACGCTCAGGTAAGGACGTAATAAAGATCGAGAACGTAGACGCCGGTTACGGCGAGCTCAAGGTCTTCAGAGGGCTGGATATCAATATCTACAGGGGCGAAAAAGTAGCGCTCATCGGCCCCAACGGCGCGGGCAAATCTACGATGCTAAAGCTGATGGCCGGGATACTGGAGCCGATGTCGGGGGGTATTGCCTTTGGTCACAACAGCACGTCGAGCTACTTCTCCCAGCACCAGATGGAGCTCCTCTCGCCCAACCTGACCGTCCTTGAAGAACTGCTGACCCTCCCCGGCCTGAGGACCGAGCAGTACGCACGCACACTTTTGGGGGCTTTCCTCTTCTCGGGCGACGACGTAGAGAAGAAGGTCTCGATCCTCTCCGGCGGAGAAAAAAGCCGCCTGTCGCTGGCGCGGATAATGACGCAGCCGGGCAACCTGCTCCTTATGGACGAGCCCACAAACCACCTCGACATCGATTCCTGCGCCGTGCTGCGCGATGCTTTAAAGCGCTTTGAAGGCACCCTGGTGCTTATCACCCATGATCGCGACCTGATCAACCATGTGGCCGACAGGGTGGTCTACGTGGACAAGGGCGGCTACGAAGATCACCAGGGGAACTACGACGATTTTCTTATGATGCGCCGCCTGGGGCAGGCGCGGGCCGACAAGATGCGGCGCAGCGACTCCAGAGCTGGCGCTGCCGACACCGCCAAGGCCGAAGGTGCCGGACAAACCTACGGCAAAGAGGCGCGCAAGCGTCAGGCAAAGCAGCGCGAACAGCTGCGAAGAGCCACCAAGCCCCTAGCCGACGAGATCGCCTTGGTGGAGGAGGAGGAGCACCGATGCCGTCAGCGCATGGCCGAGGTGGAAGAGAGCCTTACGCTGCCCAAGGTCTATGGCGACCCGGAGCTCTGCGCCACCCTCTCGCGAGAGCGGGCCGAGCTGCTAAAGCGCGTGGATGAGCTGGGCGAGAGGTGGGCCGAAGCGAGCCTTGAGCTCGAAACCCTGGAAGAAGAGCTGGCAGCGCAAGGGCAGGGGTAGCCAACCTGGTCGGCCACCGGCACAATTGGGCAGAAGATTGATCGAAAGAGCAGTGAGCGAAGAGCTTTACAAACGTTGGCTTTTGCGTGCCGCGTCGGCGGTTACCCCCTCGATGCGTCAGGGGCTCTGGTACGAGACGCTGCGGACCTATCCCCCCGACAGGGGCGCCGGGCTCATCGACTACATCGCCCGAAAAGCGCGTAGCACGCCGGAGGCGAAGGCGGTTTATCTGCCCCTGGTGGACAGGCAGGCGCTTCTGGGCAAAGTCGGCGCAGCCAACCTCTACGAAATTCTGGAGTGCTCGCGCGACGCCAAACTCCACGGGTGCCAGCTTGTGCTCCACTCCGGGAAAGCCCGGACAGCTAAAAAGCCTGACCAAGCGCCCGACCCCGTAACCGCACAGCTGTCGCTTGGTCACCAAAAAAACATTGCACGCGGGCTCAGAACCCCGGTGATGGAGCGGCTGTTGAAAAGCCATGACCCCGAAGTGGTGCGAGAAGCGCTTAGAAACCCCAGACTGCGCGAAGAGGAGGTCGTCGCCATAGCCAGCCGCCGCCCCTGCGCAGAAGAGGTCTTCAACTATCTGGTGGCGGCTCCCGGCTGGATAGCTCGTCCAATAGTGCAACGCTCGGTGGTTATGAACCCCCATGCCGCGCCTTCGCTGGCGGTGCCGCTGCTTATCTGCCTGCCCGCGCAAACCCTTCAAGAGGTGCAGAAAGATAAAAAGCTCCACCCCTCAGTCAGGGATGGAGCTTTAGAAATTATCTCTTGGGCGTGTCGGTAGCGCGAGAGGGAGGGGCTAGGACTTGTCCTCGTCCTTTTTCTCCTCTTCGATCTTCTTTGCGTCCTCTGCGATCTCTTCGCCCTCTTTAAGCCCCTTTTTAAAGGAGCGCACGCCTTTGCCCAGGCCGCCCATCAACTCGGGAATCTTCTTGCCGCCGAAGATTACGAGGATTATCAAAAGAACGATGAGCATCTCTGGTCCGCCGGGAAATCCTACCATTTATATATCTCCAAAAAATAGCTTTCGCTGATATCCGTAACAAGGGCCGTGAGATTACCATAAGGCGTGCCTCTGGTGCCAGTGCTGAGACTAGTCGCGAAATTTTTCCCTGTTGGTAAAGCGGGTGTGCTTACCCTCGAAGTTCAGGATTATGTCGCCGGTCGGCCCCTGGCGCTGCTTGCCGATGATGATCTCGGCCTTGCCGACCAGCTCTTCAGGCACTCCGACCTCGTTGCCTT
>CAXMSR010000124.1:0-5343 GCA_964195725.1 uncultured Kiloniellaceae bacterium
CACGGCTCTGTTCGAGATCTACCGCGAGGGCGACGCCTCGGGGCGCCCCTTCTTCTTTCCCAAGCCGCTGGTACACATCACCGACAAGTTTTTTAAGACCGAAGGCCACGAGAAGTTCCTTGAGCTTATTTGCGACGTCTCGGCTGAGAAGGGCACCACCTACTACGTCTTCGACAGGGGCGACACCGCGAAGATATCCGAGTGCTGCCGCCTCTCTTTCAAGCTGGAGGCGCAAGACCTGGAAGACGCCAAGCACCCATGGAAGATGCGTTACTCGGCGCTTCAGAACGTCACCGTCAATCTGCCGCGCCTCGCCTACAAGGCCGAGGGCGACGACCAGAAGCTCTTTGACGAGCTGACCAGCATGCTGGAGATCTGCTGTGCCGCGCATCTGGAGAAGAAAGCGTTCATCGAGCGCCTCCTGGCCAAGGGAGAGAGCGGCCCGCTCTCGCTCTTGACGATGAACCGCGACGGGCAGGGCTACCTCAGGATGCAACGCGTAAGCTATCTGCTGGGCATGGTGGGGTTAAACGAGCTGGTCAAAGTCCACACCGGAGAGCAGCTGCACGACAGCGACGAGGCGTTCAGGTTCGGCTTGCGCGTCATCGCCCACATGAAGCTCGTCACCGACAAATTCTCCAAACACCACAGCATGCACTTCGTGCTGGAGCAGACCCCCGCCGAGTCCACCTCGTATCGCTTCGCGAAGCTCGACCTGAAGCACTACAGCCCCATCGCCGGGCACACGGTGTGCGGCGACGTGGCCACCGGCCAGGTCTACTACACCAACTCCACCCAGCTGCATGTGGGGTGTGCTGTAAACCCCGCCGAGCGGGTAGAGCGCGAGGGGCTCTTTCATCCCCTTATAGAGGCTGGCGCCATCACCCACCTCTGGCTGGGAGAGCAGCGCCCCTCGGCGGCGAGCCTGGCCAATCTGGTGACCAAGGTCTTTAAAAACACGATGAACGACCAGATAGCGTTCAGCCCCGAGTTCACCACCTGCCTCAGCTGCGGGCGCACCGCCCGGGGGCTCTCCGACGCCTGTCCGCAGTGCGGCAGCGACAAGGTAGAGGGGATAACGCGCATAACCGGCTACTTCACCAAGGTCAGCTCCTGGAACAAGGGCAAGCTGGGCGAGCTGGGCGAACGCATGCGCAATCAGGGGTTTTTCGAGACCACTGCCGAAACCGGTACCGGTAAAGTTCAGGGAGACAACTAACCATGACTCTGTTCACAAAAGACAACTGCGGCAAATGCGATTTTGTAAAAAAACACTTCGATCTGGCGGCGCTGGGGGTCGCGGTCGAGCAACTCGGCCCCGACAACGCCGACGCCCTCGCGCATCTGGCGTGGCACGGGCTGGTGACGGTGGCTGAAAAAGAGCTCCCGATCCTTGTCCTGAACGACTCGAAACACATCGCAGGCGCGATACCGATCAAGAAATATCTCTCGACGATTGCGTGCTAGGCGGAGCGAGTCGATGGAGCAAGCTCCACTTGAGATAAAGGGTTTCCTGGAGACCTCGTTTGTCGATTGGCCCGGAAAGGTGGCCGCAGTCGTTTTTCTTCCCGGTTGCAACTACCGCTGCCCCTACTGCCACAACCACCGCCTGTTGACTGAACCGGCAGCGTTTTCCACATGGCCTCTGGACGAAGTGCTGGGGCGGCTGGGCGAGCTTAAGCGCTGGGTGGACGGGGTGTGCATTACCGGCGGCGAGCCCACCATACATCCCGGTTTGCCGGGGCTGCTGGAGGCTTTTCGAGGTGCAGGGTGGGCGGTAAAGCTCGACACCAACGGCTCCAACCCCGATATGGTGCGTTCGATTCTTGAAAAAAAGCTTGTCACGGCGGTCTCGCTCGACGTAAAAGCCCCCCTCGAACCTATTGCCTACCGGCGAAACGGCGGCAACGGGGCAAACCCCGAGAGTGTGGTCGAGACCCTTAAGGTTCTGGCCGGGTTCGACGTGCCAGTCGAGCTGCGCACGACGGTACACCCCAAGCTGTTGAGCCTGGACGAGCTGTTGCGGCTGGCCGCGCAGACCACTGCCATCCTGGGGCCGGGCTATCCGCTAAAGCTCCAGGCGTGTAGGATAGGCGAGACGCTGGACCCGACGCTGGACCCGGCGCTTGCCGAAACCGAGCCGCCCGAGCTGGAGACGATCGACGCCTGGGCCGTAGAAGTTAACCGGTTAACAGATGAAAGAGGCGCGGCTGAGAGCGTCTTACGCGAGGGGCATACTGGCCCCTGACGCACAAACAAGCGCACCGCGCTACCTTCGCCAAAACGGATGGAATCGTGAATAAAGAGAGCTTGCTTAAAAAAATAGCTGAAAATGCCGCCCTGACCGGGGAGGCGATAGAGAATTTTCTCGCCCCCAACGCCGAGCAGCTGTTGGCGCTGGCCGGGCACACCGTCGCCGCCCTTCAGAGCGGCAACAAGGTGCTCGTCTTCGGTAACGGCGGCAGCGCAGCCGACGCGCAGCACTTGGCAGCCGAGTTCGTGGGGCGCTTTCTGCTCGAAAGAAAACCGCTCCCGGCGATGGCGCTCACCGTAGACACCTCGGCGCTCACCGCCATCGGCAACGATTACGGCTACGACGCTGTTTTTTCGCGGCAGGTTCGCGCCTTCGCCGTCGAGGGCGATATAGTCATCGGAATCTCGACCAGCGGCTCTAGCAAGAATGTCTGCGAAGCGCTGGAGGCGGCAAACGAGCTCGACGCGTTCACCGTCGCGCTCTGCGGCGGCAAGGGCGGCCCGGTGAGCGAAGTGGCCGACGAGGCGTTTCTGGCGCCCACCACCTACACGCCGCGTGTGCAGGAATGCCATATCAGCTGGATACACGCCTACTGCGATCTGGTTGAGCTTATCTGGGTCGAAAAGGAAGGGGGCGCGTAGCTTGTCTCGCAAACTGGATCTATCCGCCGAGTTCGATGCAACCGGCGTCACCACCTATTCGATAGAGGGGCGGGAGAGCAAGGTCAGCGCAGCCGACTTCAAGCCTCCCTTCGCCGCTGGCGGCTCCTTCAGTAATTTCCTGGAGAGCTTGCCCTCGTTTTTGCAAGCCGAAGAGCTAAAGAGTCTGGCAGCCTCCATCGCCAAGGCCCACCGCGACGGGCGCGTAGTCGCTTTTGCCATGGGAGCCCACAACATCAAGGTAGGGCTGCAGCCGCTCTACAGCGATCTGATGGAGCGCGGTATTATGAGCTCAGTCGCCCTTAACGGCGCGGGCATCATTCACGACTTCGAGCTGGCCTTTGCCGGTCACTCGTCCGAGGACGTGGGCGCTGAAATTGCCGGCGGCACCTTCGGCATGGCCCGCGAGACCTCGCAGTGGCTAAACAGCGTGATAAAAAAAGGCAACGACGCAGGTAAGGGATTGGGCTACGCCGTCGGCGAGGCGATCTGGGAAGAGGGACTACCCCACCGCGACAAGAGCCTTTTGGCGGCGGCCTACCGCAACGACGTGTTAGCGACGGTCCACGTGGCACTTGGCACCGACATCATCCACATGCACCCCGACGCCGACGGCGAAGCTATCGGTGGGGCGACGCTGCGCGATTTTCGCCGCTTTGCGTCGATGGTGGCTGGGCTTGAAGGCGGCGTATACCTCAACATCGGCAGCGCGGTGGTGATGCCCGAGGTCTTCCTCAAGGCGCTGACGTTAGTGCGTAACCTGGGTAACAGGGTGGACAAGATCACCACTGCCGACCTCGATTTTATTCGCCACTATCGTCCGGGGGTAAACGTGGTGGGGCGTCCCACCACCTCGGGTGGACGGGGCCACCGCCTGACCGGGCCCCACGAGATACTTGTCCCGCTGCTCTTCGCGGCGGTGCTGGAACAGTTAAATTAACGATTTTACGGCTTCATGGCTTCATGGCAGAGCCGACAGTACAGAGCCGACAGGAGTTTTATATAAATGTCGCCTATTGAACAGAGAACGCTTAAGCGCCGACGCGACGAAGACGACCGCGCAGGGCCGCCGATCCTCAAGGTCGGGATCTACGACCTCACCGGGAGCGGCCCCGATAACTGCTTTGAACTTCGCGGCGAGGACGAGCACGGGAGCATTCACTTCAGCTTTCGCGATCCCCGGCGGCTGGTTGTTCTCGACGAGTTCGACATGACGCTCGTTGACCTTGAGAACGACTACGAGCCGCTTGAAGCGAACGTCGCCGTGGCACTAGCCTAGCCGATTATGTATATGCTCTGCGCCGATCTTGTCGGCAAGCGCTGTCTGGTTGTCGGCGGCGGCGCTGTCGCCACCAGAAAAGTCGAGAAACTAATAAAGTCGGGTGCCGCTGTAACTGTTGTGGCGCCCGATTCGTCTATTGTGCTCCAGCGTCTTGCCCAAGAGGGGCGGGTGTGCTGGTTGAATAGGGAGTTTGCCCCGGAAGATGTCGAGGGCATGGCCCTGGTTTTTGCCGCCACCGACAACCACACGGTCAACGCCCAAGTGGTAAAGGCCGCCAAAGCTTCTACCGTGAAAGGGGCCTGGGTAAACGTCGCCGATGCCCCCTCCGAGGGTGATTTCTCTCTTCCGGCGATTGCTGCCAGAGGCGACGTCACGGTGACGGTCTCTACCGACGGCGCTTCTCCGGCGCTGGCGGCGTGGCTGCGCGACCTGGTTGAAGAGGCGCTGCCCGAGGGTACGCAGAAACTGGCCGAGCTCTGCCGGGCGCTACGCGATGGCGGGGTAAAGCCGCCGGACACTGGGGGGTGGCAAAAACTCTTCAATTCTGGGATACTAAAGGACTTGGCCGAAAACGATCATGCAGGCGTGGCCGACAAGCTGGACTTAACCATTGGCCCCGGGGCCGTTGAAGTCTTTAATGCATTGATGAGGGAGAAGAAATGAACCTTTGGCTGTTGCGGCTGGCGTTGGCGTTGTATCTGCTGGCCACCGCCGGACAAATGTTGAACCTGATCACGATGAAGCCCACCGCACGCAAGGCTGCGAAGTGGCTTACGTGGCTGGCGTTTGGCGTACACACGCTGGCGATCCTCTTTCGTTTCTTTGAAGCGGGCTACACCCCCGTCACCAGCTTGCATGAGGCCTTCAGCTTCTTTGGCTGGTGCATCATCGGGCTGCACCTCGCCTTTCAGCTCCGTTACGATATCTCTACTTTGGGTGCGTTTACCACGCCGCTGGCGTTGTTGATGGTGTTGGCGGCGGCGTTTAATCCCGGTGAAATCAACCAATTGCCGCCTGCGCTTCAGTCGTGGTGGCTGCCCGCGCATGTGGTGCTCATCTTCATCGGCGACGGGGCTTTTGCCCTGGCGGCTGCGGTGGGGGTGATGTACCTCATCCAGGAACGGCAACTTAAAACCAAAAAGTTGGGG
>CAXMSR010000125.1:0-5326 GCA_964195725.1 uncultured Kiloniellaceae bacterium
ATAGAAGAAGTGTTCGTCATAATCTCCCCCGATACAATTGGCGGCGACGCCGCCTCAAAAGAGTCGGAAGAGACGAGTAGGTGAGGGCACAGCTTGCCTGGTGGGCCACGCTCGCCGTGGGACTCGTACTGCAGACGACCCTACTTCCGCATCTCCTCACCGCCGCCTGGAGCCCTGATCTTACGCGCGGGCTCGTTTTGTGGCTGGCGCTCATGGGCACGCCGCGCGGCGGGGTGCTGCTCGCGTTTGCCGCAGGGCTGGCGGTCGATGCCGCCAGCGGCGCACCGCTGGGTGTCTTCGCTTTCTCCCACCTCGTCCTCTATGCGCTCGGTTGCCCTTTCAGGGGCAAACTTGAGCAGAGCCCCATCATCTTCCTTTTGGGGCCCCTGGCTGTCTGGTCCGAGGTGGTCGTGATCTACATCCTGAAAAATATGGCGTTTGCCAATCCGGTAGACTTTTCCACCCTCGCCAGCGTGGCGCTGCGCCAATCGGTGGTCGAGGTGGTCGCGTTGCCGGTGGTCTTCATCGTCATGGAGCTGGCCACCGGGCACCGCAGCGGCAGGGAGATGACCACGTGAGGCCCGGCGCCGGGCTCAGACGCGCAGATTTGCGGATACGTTTTATCTGCTGCATGGTGGTGCTGGTGGTGTCGTTTGCCGGGCTGGGTGCGCGGATGTTCTACCTGCAAGTGGCCAAGGGGCGCAGCTACCGCTACCAGAGCGAGAATAATCGTGTGCGCGCAGAGCGCATCGTTGCGCCGCGTGGGATGGTCTTTGACTCCAAGGGGGAGATTTTTGCCGACACGCACGCTGCTTTCGACGCCAGGGTGATTCCCTCCGAAGTGCCGCAGAAGGGGGAGGCGACCGAGCAGTTGATAGCGAAGGTGGCGAAGATTCTGGAGATGGAGCCCGAAGCGATCTCCAAGGTGCTGGAGGGGCGCTCGCCCGCCCGCTTCAAGCCGAGGCTCTTAAAGCGTCGCCTGACCCGCGAGCAGATGGCACGGCTCGAAGCCCGCCGGAGCGAGCTTCCGGGGTTTATGGTGTCGCCCAACCCTGTCAGGTACTACCCCTTTGGCGCGATGCTGGGCACCACCCTTGGCTATATCGGCGGAATCACCCCCAAAGAGCTCTCCTCAAAGGAGCACTCCGGCTACGACGGCTCGGATTATCTGGGCCGCACCGGGATCGAAAAGTGGTGGGAGTCGCGCCTTCGCGGCACGCCCGGAGGTATCCAGGTGGAGGTTGACGCCTTGGGGCGCAAGCTGGCGGTGATGGCAAAGCGCTCTGCCAATCCGGGGTACAACCTGGTGCTCTCGGTGGACGCTCGGCTGCAACGCGTGGCGGAAGAGGCGCTGGGCGACGACGTGGGCTCGGTGGTCGCCCTCGACATCGAAACCGGCGACGTGTTGGCGCTAGTTTCCCGCCCCGGTTACGATCCCAACGTGATCACGCGCGGCATGACTCCGGCGGAGTGGAGCGCGCTGGCCAACGACCCGCGCCACCCCATACAGAACAGGCCGATAAAGGGGCTCTACTCGCCGGGCTCTACTTTCAAGATAGTGATGGCGCTGGCGGGGCTGGATCATGGCGTCATTACGCCGCTGACCAAGGTCAAATGTGGGGGCGCGCTGTACTTTGCTGGTCGCAATTATCGCTGCTGGAAGCGCACGGGCCATGGCGAGGTCGATCTTGCGCGCGCGCTGGAGCAGTCGTGCGACGTCTACTTCTACCAGCTTGGGTTAGAGCTTGGCATCGACACGATACACCGCTACTCCACCATGCTGGGGCTGGGTGCGCCGACGGGGATAGACCTGCCGGGAGAAAAAGGGGGGCTGGTGCCCTCGGGGGCGTGGAAGCTGCGCACCAAAAACGAGCGCTGGTACACCGGCGAGACGCTTTCGGTGTCGATCGGGCAGGGGTTCTTGTTGACCACGCCGCTACAGCTGGCGTCGATGATGGCGGCGGTGGCCAGCCCCTCTGGCAAGCGGATGGTGCCCCGGTTGGTCACGCGGGTAGAGGACGCCGCCGGGCGCGTGGTGGAGGAGATTGCCCCGCGCGAGGCGCAGGCGGCGCTGAACTTTAAGCAGACACACTTGGCTCTCGTGCGCGACGCGCTAAGGCAGGTGGTGTATGGCGCCAAGGGGACGGGCAAGGCCGCGCAGGTGGAGGGGGTCGTAGTGGCGGGCAAGACCGGCACCGCGCAAGTGGTCTCGCTAAAGGAGCATGAACGCGGGCTCGATCCCAAGGAGATAGAGTGGCGTCGCCGCGATCACGCCCTCTTTGTCGGCTATGCGCCCTTCGATGATCCGAAGATAGCGGTGGCGGTGGTGACCGAGCACGGCGGCCACGGCGGCTCGGTCTCGGGGCCGGTGGCGTCCAAGGTGATTGCGAAGTGGCTTGAGTTGTCAAATGAGAAGGCGCGCGCAGCCAGTGCCGCTGAAGCCTCGAAGCTTATGGAGGCGGCCCGATGAGCTGGAAGGCCAGGGCCAAACACTTCGATCTGGGGCTCGTGTTTTTGCTGCTGATCCTCTCTTGCATGGGGATCATGGCGCTGTGGAGCGCAAGCCACGGAGCCGGAGGGCAGCTGGTGGCGGGGTACGCGCTGCGCCAACTGCGTTGGCTGGGGCTGGGGCTGGTGGCGATGGGGATATTTGCCGCCATCGATTATCGCTATCTACAGACCAACGCCTACGCCATCTATGTAGTGCTGGTGGTTATGCTGGTGCTGGTGCTGACGATGGGCAAGGCCTCGATGGGCGCGCAGCGTTGGCTGACGGTTGGGCCGCTTCGCATACAGCCCTCGGAGTTTATGAAGATCGGCATCGCGATAGCGATAGCCCACGCCTACACCCAGTCGTGGGCGCGGCCGCCCTACACCGTCAAAGCGCTGCTCTGGCCGGCCATCATCACGGCCATCCCGGTGGGGCTGATAGTGGTGCAGCCCGATCTTGGCACCTCGATCCTGGTGATGGGGGTGGCGCTGTCGATAACCGCTTTTCAGGGGGTCAGGCGCAAGGTGGTGGGGCTATGTATGGTGCTGATGCTGGCTGGCGCGCCGCTCTTCTGGTCGGTGCTAAAGGGGTACCAGCGCGCACGCATCCTCACCTTTCTCGACCCCGAGCGCGACCCCACCGGCGCGGGCTACCACATCATCCAGTCCAAAATAGCCATCGGCTCGGGGCAGCTTCTGGGCAAGGGGTATATGAAGGGCACCCAGTCGCACCTGCGCTTTTTGCCGGAGCGGCACACCGATTTTATCTTCAGCGTGCTAGCCGAGGAGTGGGGTTTCGTGGGGACGATGCTGGTGCTGGGGCTCTTCATGCTGCTGCTGTTCTGGGGGCTCGACATCGCCGCCAAGGCCAAGGACACCTTTGGGCGGCTGCTGGCGGTGGGACTCACGTCGATCCTCTTTTTGCATGTGGTGGTCAATATCGGCATGGTGGCGGGGCTGTTGCCGGTGGTGGGGGTGCCGCTGCCGCTTTTCTCCTATGGCGGCTCCTCGGTGTTGACCACCTTTGTCATTGCAGGCATTCTTCTGAGCATCAGGCTTAGGAGATTTTCGCGGTAGCGGCCTGCCACTTTTGCTACAAGCCCGGCTTGCCGTGGCGGACAGAGACCCCAAACGAACAGGCCCTAGACGAGTAGGCCATAGACGAGCGGGCCCTAGACGAGCGGGCAGACGAGACGAAGCACCTTTTACCCCACCTTTCGGCGAGCGTTGAATATCTGATGGCGAAATCAAAAATAAAGAGTGTATTCGAGTGTCAGGCGTGCGGCGCGCGCACCCCCAAGTGGGTGGGCAAATGCCCGGACTGCGGTGGTTGGAACACCGTCAGCGAGGTGCGGCTGACTCCTTCACCCGTCGCCCGGCCAGGGTGGGGCAGTGCTGTGGGCGCGAGCAGCCTCGGCGTGATCGAGCCGGTATCGTTGGCGCATGTGGAGGGAGGGCGCGAGCCGCGCTTTAGCTCCACCATCGGCGAGCTCGACCGGGTGCTGGGCGGCGGCGTGGTAGAGGGGTCGGCGGTGCTGGTCGGCGGGGACCCGGGGATCGGCAAATCGACGCTCCTCTTGCAGCTTTTAAGCGGCATCGCCCAGAAGGGCGAGACCGTCCTCTACGTCACCGGAGAAGAGAGCGCGCGGCAGATAAGGATGCGCGCCGACCGGCTGGGCGGGCCGCCCGAGTCGCTGTTGGTGCTGACCGAGATCGACCTTGAGGCGATCTTGGCCTCCCTGGACAAGGTCAAGCCCTACGTCGCGGTGATCGACAGCGTGCAGACGATGGCCAGCGCCGATATTTCGGGCGCGCCCGGCACAGTCAGTCAGGTGCGCGAAGTCTCGGCGCGGCTCATCTCGTGGGCAAAGGGGCGTGCGATTCCGGTCTTTCTGGTGGGCCACGTCACCAAGGACGGCGCGATTGCGGGGCCGCGAGTTTTAGAGCACATGGTGGATACGGTGCTCTACTTCGAGGGCGACCGTGGGCACCCCTTCAGGATACTGCGCGCGGTGAAAAACCGCTTCGGCTCCACCAACGAGGTGGGGGTCTTCGAGATGAGCGACAAGGGGCTTGTGGGGGTGGATAACCCCTCGGCGCTCTTTTTGTCCGAGCGCGCCGAACAGGCACCGGGCTCGGCGGTGGTCTCGTGTCTGGAGGGGACCAGACCCTTATTGGTAGAGGTGCAGGCGCTGGTGTCGCCCCAGGCGTTTGGCACCAGCCAGCGCACGACTTCGGGTGCGGAGCGAACCCGCGTACAGATACTTTTGGCGTTGATGGATCGAAGGCTCGGCTACGCCCTGTCGAACCACGACGTATTCGTGAGCGTGGCCGGAGGGCTGTCGCTCTCCGAGCCTGCGGGGGATTTGGGGCTGGTGGCCGCGCTCTCCAGCGCCTATCTCGACCGCCCGCTGCCGAGCCAGGCCGTCTTCTTCGGAGAGGTGGGGCTCTCCGGCGAAATCCGCGCCGTCTCCCGCGCCGGAGATCGCGTGCGCGAGGCGGCCAAGCTCGGCTTTGCCAGAGCCTACGCCCCCCGGCGGCAGGTAAAGGAGCTGGGCAGGGTGAAGGGGATTGAACTGGTGGGGGTCTCCACCCTGGAGGGTTTTGTCGAGGCGCTCTGGGACTAGAGGCCCGGCTCGATGCTCGTTGGATGAAAAGGAAAAAGGCCCTCTGCCGTCGCTGCGCGAGCGCAGGGGGGGGTGTCGCGCTTCCGGTGCGTTTCTTCATAGAGAAGTTCAACCGCTTGCTCGGCCTTTCGCGCCAGCTGCTCCATTACAAGCTGCACAAATACAAGATGAAGCGCGAGGGCTTCAAGGACTGACCGCAAGTGGGTTGC
>CAXMSR010000126.1:0-5316 GCA_964195725.1 uncultured Kiloniellaceae bacterium
TTCCGCTTCGGCGCAGGAGAGCGAGCCCTCTATGGCGGCATCTTTGACGGCGTTCAAGATCTTTTCATTCATGGCGGTTTCCTTTGTCACAACGTGGTCTCTAAAAAAAGGTGAAGACAAAAACGGGCAGACCCCCTTGGAGCCTGCCCGTGTGTTCAAACATTTGAATGGTTGCCTACTGTTCGGCCAGCTTCTTGAAGTCGCCTTCCAGCGAGTGTCCCGCGCGCGACCAGCCACGGTAGACCTTGGCGACTTTGCGTTCTTTATCCAGAAGGAAGCTCGACGGCGTGAACGATACCCCGAACTGCTCGGCGATAGAGTAGTCTTTGTCCCAGAAGAAGACGAAGGGCAGTTCGTTGTCGCTTACGTACTTCTTGAAGTCGCGCTCTTTCATGTCGACGAAGGCTACCAATACGTTGATCTTGGCACCGTCGCTTTTCAGCTGCTTTAGAAATGCCATCTCGCGCTGGCAAGAGCGGCAGGCGGTCTGTAGGAAGACCAGCAGCAGCGGCTTGCCCTGGGCAAAGCTGTGAAGCGTGCTTTTTGTCCCATCGATACTGGTGAACGCTACCGATGGCGCATCAGCGCCGGCCTTTAACAGTTTGCCGCCGCCCAGCGCCCCAAAAGCAACCAGAGGCATCCCCAAAAAACAAATCAGCAGAATCAAATAGATACGAGACCTGAACATTTGTACCAAACTCCTCTTGGCGCACAGGGCGCAAATCGACGAGGCTCAGACGTTCCCCCCCAGATGAACCTCATTGTAACAACTAACACAAAATCTCCCTTTCTTCAAGAAAGGGTTTAATAAATTGCAACTCCCGGTGGCACCTTAAGGGATAAATAAGGTAGTCTTTATGGGCGTGTCCACCTGATAGCTATATACGTTGCCCGGCACTGGAAGTGTACAAAGGTTTTGTCTATTGCAGAATAATGATCCGTTATTGAGAGAGCTTAATCCGCCGCAGCGGCAAGCCGTCACCCACGGCGCCGGCCCCCTTTTGGTGTTGGCGGGGGCCGGCAGCGGCAAGACCCGCGTGCTCACGCACCGTATCGCCTGGCTGGTAGAGCGGCGCGCGGTCGACCCCCGGCGCATTCTGGCGGTCACTTTTACCAACAAAGCCGCGCGCCAGATGGCCGACCGGGTGGGTGAGCTTCTGGGCGGGGTTCGCACCGGGGCGTGGATCGGCACCTTTCACGCCATAGCGTTGCGCATCCTTCGCAGCCACGGCGACCTTCTGGAGGTAGGCCGGGGCTTTGCCGTCTACGACGCCGACGATCAGCTGCGGATGGCCAAGCGGGTGGTCAAGGCGCTGGGGCTAGACCCCAAACGCTATAAGCCCAGCGCTCTGTTGGGCGCAGTGCAGAGGGCAAAAGACGATGGCCTGGGCCCCGAAGAGTTCGCCCAAGAGGGGGCCAACACCTATACCCAGGCGCTCTACGGCTTCTACAAGCGCTACCAGCTTGAGCTGACGCAAGCGGGGGCGATGGACTTTGGCGACCTTATGGTGCAGACCCTGGCGCTCTTTTCGCGCCATCCAGAAGTGGCCGACAACTACGCCGAGCGCTTCCAGCATGTGTTGGTGGACGAGTATCAGGACACCAACCGCGTGCAGTACCAGCTCGTACAGCAGATCGCGGGCGAGCACCGCAATCTCTGCGTCGTCGGCGACCCGGATCAGTCGATCTACGCCTGGCGCGGGGCCGACATCCGCAACATCCTTCAGTTCAAAGAGCAGCAGCCCGACGCTGAGGTGATAAAGCTGGAGCAGAACTACCGCTCTAGCGGGCCCATTCTTGAGGCAGCCTCTGCGGTGATCGACCACAACCAGGGCCGCCACGGCAAAACGCTGTGGACCGAGCGCGCCGAGGGGGCCGGGGTGGTGGTTCACGCTGCCGGTACCGAAGAGGAGGAATCGGCCTGGATAGTGCAAAAGATAAAAGCGCTGCGAAGAGAAGGGCTTGCGCTCTCAGACATCGGCATCCTCTATCGCACCCACGCCCTGTCGCGCCCGCTTGAGGCGGCGTTTTTTTCCGCGAAGATCCCCTACGTGATCTACGGTGGGCTTCGCTTTTACGAGCGGCGCGAGGTCAAAGACGTCCTCGCCTTTCTCCGGCTCGCGGTCAACCCCTCTGACCCTATCGCACTTCTCAGGGGGATCAACCTGCCCACGAGGGGCATAGGCACCAAGACGGTGGAGAAGATATTTGAGACCTCGCGTGACTACGCCGCCCGGGGCATCGGCGGCGGGCTCTGGGGTGCCGCGCGCACACTGGCCGAAGAGGGCGCGCTCGGCCCCAGGGGGTCGCGCGCGGTGGCGGGGTTTGTCAACATGGTTGAAGGGTGGCGCGAGGCGCTAAAAACCGAACCCCTGCCCGCAGTGTTGACGCGCATCCTCGACGAGACCGGTTATCGCGCCTATCTGGAAAAACAGGAAGACGAGCGCACCATCGAGCGGCTGGAGAATATCGAAGAGCTCATGAGCGACGCCGAGGGATTTGAGAGCGAGAGGGGCGCCGCCGCCGGAGACGCAGATTCAGATGTAGACACAGACGTAGAAGCAGACGTAGCCGTAGACCCGGTGTCGGCGCTTTTGGACCGCGCCGCGCTAGTCTCCGAACAGGATCGTTCGGGCCAGGAGCGCCCCGTTGCAGTGACGCTGATGACGGTCCACTCGGCCAAGGGGCTGGAGTACCCGGTGGTCTTCGTCACGGGGTTGGAGGAGGGGGTCTTCCCCCATTCGCGCAGCCTCGACGAGGACGAAGGGGTGGAAGAAGAGCGAAGGCTCTGTTATGTGGCGATAACGCGGGCGAAGGAGCAGCTCTTTCTTACCCGCTCGCGTGTGCGGCGCGTGTACGGGGCCGACTCGATGTATAGGGCGGAGAGCCGCTTTCTTCAGGAGCTGCCCGAGCACATGCGCCCACGCGACTACCACTTTGGCGACACCTCGCTCTACGAGGCTGTAAGGCAGGCCAAGCGAACGGGCGGGTACTCTGAAGATAAGCCCGGACAGGCCGCGCTGGAGCAGTCCGCCCGGAGCCTCGACGGGCAGCTCCTGGACGAGCAGGGTCATGACGAGCAGGGGCCTGCGGACGTTGACGGGGGCGGCTCCTATTATCTGCCCGACCCCGGCGAGGCGCACTACACCGTGGGCATGATGGTGCGTCACGCCCGCTATGGCGTGGGACGGGTCTCTCTGGTAGAGGGGCGCGGGGCGCACGCCAAGGTAGCGGTGGATTTCGAACGCACGGCCCGCAAGAAGTTTATCGCAGGGATGGCCAGCCTTGAGATACAGCTGGATACCTAGCTTTTTACACTTTTAACGATAGCTCGCGCTGATTGTGTGTGTGGAGCGGCGGTGCGCGGTTTAAGCTGCTGACTACTGACTAGCTCTTTGCCCTACTGTTGCCGGCAATAGCTTTCTATGTTCTTGCGCAGTCGCTCCAGGAGCCTTTCAAGCTCCTTCTCAAGCTTCTCCATCTGCGCCTGTTGCCGCTTGATCGTCCTTTTCGGGGCTTTTTCTTTTCGCATCAGGCCGCTTGAGATCATAAGCTCGGTCTCCAGTGTGGCGACCTCTGCTTTTTTTGAGACGATCTCGTTTCGCAGATAGGGGAACGCGTCCTCGTCCGCGATGGTTTGCCGGACGCACTCTTCCAGGGCGTCGGCGGCGTCGGCGGCCGTGGCGTCTGCGCCGGAGGGCTGCGAAGCGGTTGGCGTTGCAGCGCTGTCCAGAGCGCCCACCGCGATGGCTGCCGCGTCGTCCCACAGCTGTCGCGGCACGACAAACTCGTCGGAGATCTCGGTTTGTCCCAACCCCGGAACGCTAAAGGGCGCGGTGGCAAAGGCGTGTTCTTCGCCGCTCTCCATCGTCAGGGTGATGACCACCTGACATTTTCCATTGTAGGTTAGATAGCTCTCCACCGTGCCGCTCCACTGGATGCGCACGGCGTTTTCCGTCTCAAGCGCCAGTTCGGTGTAGTCGAAGGCCACCAGCTCGTAGGGTTCTTTAGGCGCTGCGTTTGCGCACATGGCCACGAGAAGCGCCAGCAGCAGAGCGACAAGTTGCCTCATTTTTTACCCTTTCACCGAGAGGGTAACCCCCATGTAGTTCGAGTATAGCACGTCGCTCTTTTTGCGATAGTGACTGCGGCGTTTGCTCTTTCTTTCAATATGTTACGTTGCCGACGACATTATAGTTGCTGGGCCAGCTACGGGCCAGCGCCGTGCGCTTGCCCGTAGCGCCCCTGAAAATAGAATCCGTGCTATGATCGGCACCAGGCTGGTTTGATGGCTTTAACCCTGTTGTCAACGGTGGGAGCGTTAGGGTATGCGGCAGTTAACGGTTTTTCTGGTGGCGCTGATGGTTCTTGTCGCATGGCCTGCCGTGGCGACGGAGGACTACGCCGAACTAAGCGGCGAGGAGTGCGCCTACTGCCACCTGGATCAGGGCGGCGGAGGCCCGTTGACCCTCCAGGGATCGGCGTTTGCCGTCGGCGGCTACAACTGGCCTATCCCCGCCGGCACGAAAGCCGCGCACCTCTCGGGGGGGATGAAGTGGCTGAGGTTTCTGCTCGGCTTTATTCATCTGTTGGCCGCCATCGCGTGGTTTGGCACTATCTTCTACGTCCATCTGGTGCTTCGGCCCAGCTATGCAAAAGGCGGGCTGCCCAAGACCGAGGTGCGCATCGCCTGGGGCGCCATGTTGGCGCTTCTGGCCACTGGCATACCCTTGACGAAGCTGCGTTTTCACAACCCCGAAGCGCTCTTGGCCACCCACTCGGGCAACCTGCTGCTCATAAAGATCGGGCTCTTTCTCTTTCTCGTATGCTCCGCCGCCTTTATCACCCTCATTCTCAGCCCCAAACTTAAAAAACTGCGCGCCTCGTGGCAGCAAAATGACGGCTTGGGCGGCCACCCGTCCTGGGTAAAGGTGGACGATCTCTTATACGACGTTACCGACTCCAAGCGCTGGCCGGAGGGCAACCACTTTGGCCGCCATCAGGCTGGCGAAGACCTGACCGAGGCGCTAAAGGGAGCGCCCCACGGGATCGAGAAGCTGGAGGAGTTTCGCTCCTTCTCCCTGGTGGGCGGCGGACTGCACAAAGAATCGCTGGAGATCCGCATCCTCTTCATCATGGCCTACGTCAACCTCTTTGTCGCCTTCGGCGTCGTCGTAGTTTTGGCGCTGTGGCGATGGGGGTAGGCGGTCGGGGTGGCAGGTGCGCCTCTGGCAGTTGAAGCGCAAACGGTCCGAATCGCAGAGAAAGGGCGGCTCGGTGAGACGCCGTTTTTTTATTCCAATTAAAGTGCTCCTC
>CAXMSR010000127.1:0-5315 GCA_964195725.1 uncultured Kiloniellaceae bacterium
CTTGAATGATTTGGACAGCAGATACAGCTTGCCGCAGCTTTGGCGATTGCGCAACCCAATATTGTTGGTTTGGCGGCGGCTTCATCAAAAAATGAACGCGACTTCAGCGTGTTGTTGCCAGTGGCGGCGACAGGAGGTAAAGTAGGGCGCAAATATTCGCGGGTTAAGTTTGCCCGTATCGTTTTTATCCTGGCACACTGCCGCAGGGAGAAGTTCAACCATGAGCCTATTTTCGCTTTCCGAGTACAAGACCGACGTACGCACCGAAGTTGTCGCAGGGGTGACCACATTTTTAACCGCCGCCTACATCATCTTCGTCAACCCCAACATCCTGTCGGCCACCGGCATGGACAAGGGCGCGCTCATCACAGTCACTTGTCTGGTGGCGGGGCTCTCCAGTATCTTGATGGGGCTGATGGCCAACGCGCCCTTCATGATGGCGCCGGGCATGGGGGTCAATGCCTTTTTCGCCTTCTCGCTCTGCCTGGGGCAGGGTATCCCGTGGCAGACCGCTCTTGGCGTCGTCTTCATCTCGGGCATGCTCTTTGTGGTGCTTACGGCGGTGGGGGTTCGGGAGAAGATCATAAACTCCATCCCCGCCAACCTGCGGCTCGCGGCCAGCGTGGGCATCGGGTTCTTCATTACCTTTATCGGCTTTCAGAACATGGGCCTCATAGTCAAAAGCGACGCGGTGCTGGTGCAGATGGGTGCGATCTCTCCCTCGGTGATGATCGCGCTCGGCGGCCTTACGCTGATGGCGGTGCTGGAGGGGTATCACGTAAAGGGCGCGATCCTCATCGGCATACTGGTAACCACCGTCGTGGGCTTTATGACCGGTCTGGCACCGGCCCCCGCAGCACTCGTCGGCGTTCCGGCATCGATGGCCCCCATCGCGTTCAAGCTCGACATAATGGCGGCGCTCACCGCCTCTTTGGCGGCACCGATCTTCACCTTCATGTTCGTTGACCTTTTCGACAGCCTGGGCACCATGCTGGCGGTATCGCACGAGGCAGGACGCGTGAAGGAGGACGGCACCATCCCCGGCATCGACAGGATGCTGGGGGCCGACGCCATCGCCACCGTCTTTGGCGCGCTGATGGGTACTTCGACCACCACCACCTACATCGAATCGGCCTCAGGGGTCGCCGAGGGTGGCCGCACCGGACTCACCGCCGTTGTCACCGGGGTCCTTTTTCTCCTGGCGCTCTTTTTCGGCCCGCTCATCGGCTCGGTGCCCGCCTTTGCCACCGCGCCTGCGCTGGTGGTGGTGGGTATCTTCATGGTGCGCGGCATCCACCGCATCGACTTTACGCATTTCGACGAGGCGGTGCCTGCGTTTCTGACCATCATCCTCATGCCGCTCACCTACTCGATCTCCAACGGGCTTGTCTTCGGCTTTCTCTCCTACGTGGTTATCAAGCTGCTCATGGGGAGAGCCAAAGATCTGAACCCGGTGCTGGTCGGCGTGGCGCTGCTCTGTCTGGCGAACCTCTTGGTGACGGCAGCGGGGTAGGGCGAGGGTGATGCCTGAAGATGGTGGCAATGAGGCTAGCGGGGGGCCGGGCGAAACGGTAGGGGGGAGTGCTTCGTCTACCGCCGTCGGCGGGGCTTTCGCTGCACCTCCTCCCGCCCCCCAGCGTTTTACCCCTCACTTCATGGGGACCGGGGGCGAGTATTTCCGCATCTGGATCGTCAACGTGGCGCTTACCATCGCCACGCTGGGCATCTACGCCGCCTGGGCCAAGGTGCGCACCCGTCGCTATTTCTACTCCCACACGGTGGTCGGCGGGCGGCCCTTCGATTACCTGGGGCAGCCCAAGGCTATCCTGGTCGGGCACATAGTGATCATCGGGGCCATCGCGGTCTCCAGCCTTTTTAAGAACCTCTATCCCCTGATAGGGAGCGTGTCGGGGTTGGGGGTTTGGGCGCTCTTTCCCTTCCTCATGTATAAGGCGCACCGCTTCAAGGCGTTTAATTCAAGTTACCGGGGCATCCGCTTCGGGTTCAACGGCACGGTGGGCGAAGCCTATAAGGTCTATCTGCTGATCCCCGTGGTTTTTTTTGCCGTAACCGCCGGTATCGGTTTTTTAGCGACGTTGGAAAGCGGAGCGGCGCTGCTGCTTATGCCGCTGGCAGCGGTCGTCTCCGGCTTTGGCTGGCTGGTTGTCTATCCCTTCTGGGTCTTCAAACAGAAAGACTATACCTTTGAAAACACCTCCTACGGCACGCTGAGAGCGCTCTTTACGCCGGAGCTAAAGAGCTTCTACAGAGCCTACGGCGGTGGGTTGGCTATTGTGGTTGTCGTTGTTGTTGCCGCAGTGCTGCCGTTCGGGGCCGCGATTGCAGTATTGACGCAGTCGTTAAAAGAGGCTCCCTGGGCGGGCACCTGGCTGGCGTTTGTGCCTATTTTGCTGGTCATGTCGATTTTTGTCCTTGTGCAGCAGTACCTCTATGCCCGCATCACCAACCACTGCTGGAACAGTTTCAGGCTGGGTTCGCTGACTTTTGAGGCCGATCTTAGCGCGCGCACGCTTGTCTTTATACGCCTGACCAATATCCTCGCCATCCTCGCCACTTTCGGGCTGGCCGCGCCCTGGGCCAGGGTGAGGCGCACCCGCTATCTGGTTAGCTGCTTTACGGTGATCGCCCCCAGGGGGCTGGAAGATATCTCCGCTTCGCAGCTTACCGCCGACAGTGCGGTTGGCGACGCCGCCGCCGATTTCTTCGATTGGGACGTGGGGTGGTAATGACCTTTGCCGCGCTGTATTTTGACGGGAAGACCTCTAGGGCGCACCGCGTAGAGGTGACGCTCTCCAAAGGGTTCCTTCTGATAGAGGGCGAGGTCGGGCTGCTTCCGTTCTCCGTCGAGATGGACGACTGCTTTGTCGAGCCTGCGCTGGGGAGTTCCCTGAGGATAGTGCGCCTTCCCGACGGCGGCCATCTGGAGACTCGCAACGGTCAGGCGGCGGGCAAGCTGGAGCGCGCCGCCTCCAGTAGCTATTTCATGCAGATCGTACATCTTCTGGAGAGCCGCTGGCGCTTTGTGGCGGTGGCGCTGCTGCTCTGTGTGTCCGTCACCTGGGGGGGCGTGAAATACGGCATACCGCTGGCGGCGCAAACGGTCGCCTTCGCCATCCCGGCAGGCGCGCTTGACGATATGAGCGACCGGACGATGGAGCAGCTCGACCGGATGCTTTTTGCCGAGTCGCAGCTGGACGTATGGGAAAAAGAGCGGCTGGTGGCGCTCTTTGACGAGTTCGCCGCCGAGTCCGGCTATGGCACCGCCCCCAGGCTCCTCTTTCGCAAGGGCAGCGTTGGCCCCAACGCCTTTGCGCTGCCCTCGGGCATTGTCGTCGTCACCGACGCCATGGTCGAGTTGGTGGGGAGCGACGACGAGCTTCTGGGGGTGCTGGGCCACGAGCTGGCCCACCATCGCCACCGTCATTCGCTGCGAAAAATCCTACAGGACACAGGCGTCTACATCATCGTCTCGGCGGTGGTGGGCGACGCCGCTTCGATCGCCTCGATAGCGGCGACCTTGCCGGTGCTGCTGGTAGAGGCGAGCTACAGTCGCGAGTTCGAGAGCGAAGCCGACGAGACCGGGGCCAGCCTGATGGTCGCCTCGGGCAGGCAGATAGCCCCGATGGTCGCCTTCATGCAAAAGATGGCTAAAAAGCAGGGGGGCAAAACCGGCAGCGACCTCATGTCCAGCCATCCAGCCACGCAAAAGCGCATAGAACACCTGACACGGTTGGCGAAAGAAAACGGAGAGACCCTTTCTGTAGAAGAGTAATCCCGCGACAACGTATCTCTCTGCCGGTTATCGGCTAAAATCGAACCCGCCGACATCGCCGGGAGCTCAGGCGCTCAAGGTGCCTTGGCAACAACAGCATCGCCAAAATAATGCTGGTTTAGCTGTTTTCTTTTCCTCCTGTTGGATTACAATACTTCTTATAGCGGTTTGTTTTCGAGGCGGAGTTGTTTGACATAGCCGAGGGAGTCGCCATGATCATCGAGCAGGTTGAGGTCGGACGTATTTTCATAGGCAGACTTGACCGGGGTGACGACCTTTTACAGGCGCTGACGGGTATCTGCGTGCGCGAAAAGCTCTTTCTGGGCAGGGTCGAGACGATAGGTGCGGTGGAGTGCGCCAGGGTGGGCTACTACGATCAGCGCAACCGCGAGTACCGCTTCTTTGAACTGAGCGGCGAGCTGGAGATACTCTCGTTTATGGGCAATATCTCGATAAAGGACGACGCCCCTTTCATCCACGCCCACACGAGCTTTGCCGACGCCTCGGGGGCGGTCTGGGGTGGGCATCTGGCCCCCGGCACCAAGGTCTTTGCCTGTGAATATACCATACAGGAGTACACCGGCGCGGAGCTGGTCCGTGGTCTCGATGCGTCCACCGGCTTGCCGCTATGGGAAGAGTAGCGGGCTCTTTTAACTGATAACGCCTTTGTTGGCTTTGAGTTGCAAGACATTGCAAAATACAGGAGAGAACTTGATGGCTATAGACTATAAGGATATGGGGCTCGTGAACACCCGCGAGATGTTTACCGGGGCGATGAAGGGCGGCTACGCGATACCGGCGTACAATTTTAACAACATGGAGCAGCTCCAGGCCATTATCGGTGCCTGCGTCGAGTCCAGAAGCCCCGTGATCCTCCAGGTGTCGTCGGGGGCGCGCAACTACGCCAACCAGACGATGCTGCGCCACATGGCGGCGGGTGCGGTCGAGATGGCCGCCGAGCTGGGGTGCGCCATCCCCATAGCACTCCATCTGGATCACGGCAACTCTTACGAGCTCTGCGTTTCTTGTATCGAGTCGGGCTTCAGCTCGGTGATGATCGACGGCTCGCACCTGCCCTATGAAGAGAACATCGCGCTGACGCGAAAGGTCGTAAAATACGCCCACGCCCGCGACGTGACGGTGGAGGGCGAGCTGGGCGTGCTGGCGGGCATCGAAGACGAGGTGCAAGCCGAAGTGAGCCACTACACCAAGCCTGAAGAGGTAGAGGATTTTGTGGGGCGCACCGGTGTAGACAGCCTCGCCATCTCCATCGGTACCAGCCACGGCGCGTACAAGTTTCAGGTCGCGAGCGTAGACGACATCCCGCCGCTGCGCTTTGATATTCTCGACGAGATCGAAGCGCGCATCCCCGGCTTTCCCATTGTGCTCCACGGGGCCTCAAGCGTGGTGCCCGAGTACGTGGCGATGATCAACGAATATGGCGGCGATATGGCTGGCGCGCTGGGCGTGCCGGAAGACCAGCTGCGCCGCGCCGCATCCTCTGCCGTGTGCAAGATCAACA
>CAXMSR010000128.1:0-5238 GCA_964195725.1 uncultured Kiloniellaceae bacterium
GCTGGGCCAAGCCGCCATCGAGTCGGCCTGGGGTTCTTCGCGTTTCGTGCTGGAGGGCAACAACCTCTTTGGCCAGTGGGTCTTCTCCGCCAACGGTGGGATGGCTCCCAAAGGGAGGGCCGAGGGCGCAAAGTATTCGGTCGCGCGCTACCGCAACCTCACCGAGTCGGTTCGTGCCTATATGATGAATCTCAACACGCTGTGGGCCTACGACGATTTCAGGAAATTTCGTGTGTCGATGCGTACTGAAGGCCGCGATCTGGATGCCAACGAGCTGGCACAGGGGCTGATCCGCTACTCGATAAGGCGTCAGGAATACGTAGACGAGATACGCGCCATCATCCGCATCAACCGCCTGAAGAACTTCGATTTTAAGAGCCTCTCCGATGTGGACAGAGAGCTGGTCGATTCGGTTCTTATAGGTGTCATGGGCAACGCGGCACAGCTGAGCAGGGTTGACAGCGGTGCCTAAGCGTTACGCCGGTTTTTTGACACTCCTCCTTATATGCTCCACGCTCTTGGCCGGTTCGCTATCGGCTGCGTCTGCGGCTACAGCTGCGGCTACGCCTGGTGATGGGGTGACCATACTGCTCTACCACCGGGTGGGGGACGAGCGCTACCCCTCGACAAACGTCACCCTGGAGGGCTTTCGTCAGCAGATGAGCTATCTGGGCGAGGCGGGCTTTACGGTGGTGTCTACCAAAGAGGTAGAGGCGCATCTGCTGCAAGGCACGCCGCTGCCGCCCAAAGCCGTGGCCATCCAGTTCGACGACGGCTTTCGCTCTGTCTACCAGAACGCCTATCCCGTACTAAAAGAGCTGGGCCACCCCTTCGCGATCTTTTTGCCAACCCAGGCGATAGAGAAGGGGTATGGCGACTACGTGACGTGGGCGATGGTGGCCGAGATGGCCGCTAACGGCGCCGAGATAGCCAACCACAGCAACACCCACCCACGGCTGGGGATGCCCTCGAAAGGGCAGTCGCCCGAAGACTACTCTGGGCAGATAGCCGACGAGCTTGGCCGCTCGATCGAGCTATTGAAAAAACATGGCTACCCTGTAAACTGGCTTGCCTACCCCTATGGGGAGTATAATAAAGAACTGATGGAGGCGACGCGCGCTGCGGGCTTCGCGCTGGGTTTCGCTCAAAACCCCGGAGCCGTGGGCAGGGGCCACGACCCTTACGGGTTGCCGCGCTTTGCGGTGGTCGGGGCGACGTCGGACTTCAAGGTCTTCAAAGAGCGCCTGGGCTACAAGCCGCTGGTCTTTGCCCAAATGAGCCCCGATGTTGGAGTGCTGGAGAGTGGTTCCCCCGGTGTTTTCAAGGCCCGGGTGGCCGACCCGTCGCTCTACCGTTCGGGCGAAGTCAATCTGTTTGTCAGTGAACTGGGACGGCTGGAAGCCACCTTCGACAGCTCTACCGGGTGGATAGTCGCCGAGTCGACTAAACCACTTACCCGAAGGCTGAACAGGGTGCTAATATCGTTGAGGAGCAGAGCCGGTGGCTTTGCCCTTACCTCTTGGAGTGTGCTTCTTAAACCTTAAAGTGCAGGATGGATGAGATGAACAAGTTTATTACGATTTCCCTGGCGTTTGTAGCGCTGCTGGCTTTTTCGGCGTCTGCCGAGGCCAAAACCCGCGTCGCGATGGAGACCACCAAGGGCACCATCGTCATCGAATTGGAAGACGAAAAAGCGCCGCTGACGGTGAAAAACTTCCTCGCCTACGTCGACTCGGGCCACTATAAAGGCACAATATTTCACCGCGTTATCAAGAAATTCGTCATTCAGGGCGGCGGGCTCACCGCAGATATGCGTCCCAAGGCCACCATGCCTCCGGTGAAAAACGAAGCCGACAACGGCTTGAAGAACTTTCGTGGCACACTCTCCATGGCCCGCACCAACGTCGTGGACAGCGCCACCTCGCAGTTCTTTGTCAGCACCAAGGACAACGCCAACCTGGATCACACCGCCAAAACACCTCGTGGCTGGGGTTATGCGGTCTTTGGCCGCGTGGTTGAGGGGATGGACGTGGTAGACGCCATCGAGGCCACCAAAACCGGCACCGTACAGCGCTTTCGCGATGTGCCGCTAGACCCCATCACCATAACCGACGTAAACCGGCTCAACTAGTTTGCTGCATTGAAAAGGCTGCCCTTCGGGGCAGCCTTTTGTTTTTCATGGAACGCCGAAGGGGATATTCATGGACTGGAAAGAAGAACTCTTAAAGATCTACGTAGACAGGGGCGGGATACTAAAGGGTGATTTCACCCTCACGAGCGGCAAAAAATCCAACCTCTACATCGACAGCCGCCTCGTCAGCACCTTTCCGCGCTCTCTTGAAATAATCGCCGAGCGTTTTGCAGGCTGGCTTGAAGACGAGCTGGCCCAGACCCCCGGACTAAACATCATCGGCCCCAGCCTAAGCGGCATCCCCATCGCGGCGGTGCTATCGGTGACGCTGCAAAAGCCCTTCATCATCGACCGGGGCGAAAAGAAAGGCCACGGCACCGGCAAACGCTTCGAGGGCTCGTTTACCGACAGCCCCAAGTGCGTAATCATCGACGATCTGGTCACCAGGGGGACGACCTCGGTCGAGCTGGTAGACGAGCTTCGCGCGATGGGCAAAGAGGTGGACAGGGTGCTGGCGGTGGTAGACCGCAACGAAGGTGGGGCCGAGCTGCTCAAAGATAAGGGCGTGACACTTCAGGCGCTGCTCTCCAAAGAAGAGCTCCTTGACGCATATGATCGTTACACGGGGTAGGTTTTTTTATTGCGTTAGCAAAGTGAGACATTTTGGGGATATTCCTACTCTGGCGGGAGAGGGGTGAAACTTTTCCAATGCGTATCAAGTTTTAAACAAGAACCGCAGAGAGAATGCGGGCTGAAACAACTTTATTCGTAGGAGAAGGATCGTGGCTTTAACGTCGAAATTCCCGGTGGACGCTGTTTACACTTGGGTGGATGGCAATGACCCGGAATGGGCAAAGCGAAAGACAGAAGCTCAGGCCGATATTAGTCAAAGTGGGGCTTCTCTGGACGAAACGTCTCTTGCCGAATGCCGCTTTCTCGACAATGAGGAGCTCCGGTTTTCTTTGCGATCATTGGCCCGCCACGCCCCCTGGATACGCAATGTCTACCTCATTACCGATCGCCAACGGCTCGCCTGAATAAATCCAGAACAGGTAACCGTTATTGACCACCGCGATATTTTCCCTGATTTTGCGGTTCACCCTGCCTTTAATTCACATGTTATCGAACTATGTCAGCATCGCATAGAAGGGCTCTCCGAGCACTTTTTAAGCTTTAATGATGACTTCATGATAGGGCGTGACCTAAGTGTCGGCCACTTCTTCGATTCGCAGGGGGGGCCTATAATTTGGGTGGTAAAAAAGCGCAATAAATACAGGGAGGGGCTGCTTACTAAGGACTATGCTTCACTAACTCCTCATAGAGCTGGAGACACTAGGGCGCGCCGCATGATCTACGAAAAATACAACCTGTACCTTCCTTACAGGGTTCGTCACTATCCCCGCCCCATGCTACGCTCGGGCATGGTGAAAATATGGGAGACCTTTGAAGAAGAAGTGCGCTTCACGCTTAAAAGTCAATTTCGCACTGTAGATGACGTGGCAATCCACGTTTTGTTCTCTTTTTACGTCCTCGCAGAGGGGCTGGGTAAGGCACGGGTCATAAATGGTGCACGGCAATTGCTGGATTTGTTTTTTGGGGGGCTACGCCATTTTGGGGCCTCTGTTGGAGACAGCAACTTTAACAAAAAAGTGAAGCACATAAAAATGTTCGCCCCCCTGACTTTCTGCCTAAACGATAGTCTCAATGCTTCTGCCGAGACACGCAAGGAAATGTGGGATTTCCTCCAGTCGCGTTTCCCCGAAGCGTGCAAATACGAAATTTAGCCAGTGGTAGTTGCATAAGAGCGGAGAGAGCCATTCCCGGTGCGAATGGTTCTGATTCACCGGGGGTATTGAGGTTGATTTGCTCAGAATTATTTGTTGAGCTTTTATTCGCCAAAGCAAAAGGATAATGCAGCGGCGACCGTGGAAAGCGAAACGCTATGGCCGTTCTCAGGCATATTCTGGTAACGGGTGGGTGCGGTTTTATCGGCACCAACTTCATTTTAATGGCTGCAAAGCTTTTGCCCGGCGCGAAGATAGTGTGCCTGGACAAGCTGACCTACGCCGGTAATCTAAAGAATCTCCACAGCATAGAAGGGCAGGAGCACTTTCGCTTTGTGCGCGGCGACATCTGCGACGCGCAGCTGGTGGAGGGTATTTTTGTCCAAGAGGGGATCGACACGGTGGTGCATTTTGCCGCCGAGTCCCACGTAGACCGCTCTATCGACGGCCCGGCAGAGTTTATGCGGACAAACATCATGGGCTCATTCACGCTTCTGGAAGCGGCGAGAAAGCACTGGCTGGACAGCGACAGGATGAAAGGCGCGAGGTTCCTGCACGTCAGCACCGACGAGGTGTATGGTTCTCTGGGCGATACCGGACTCTTCACCGAGACCACGCCCTATGACCCGCGCTCGCCCTATTCGGCCTCGAAAGCCAGCTCAGATCATCTGGCAAGCGCCTACCATCACACCTACGGCCTCCCGTCGCTCATCACCAACTGCTCCAACAACTACGGCCCCTATCAGTTTCCCGAGAAGTTGCTGCCACTGATGATCCTGAACGCCTGCGAGGGCAAGCCGCTGCCGATCTACGGCGACGGCAAGAACGTACGCGACTGGCTCCACGTCGCCGACCACTGCCGGGGCATAGCTGCCTGCTTGACCGGTGGCAGGGTAAGCGAGCGCTACAACATCGGCGCAGGCAACGAGCGCACCAACATCGAGATAGTCCGGATGATCTGCGATCTTCTGGACGAGCTGGCCGAGCCGTTGGCCTCGAATGAGCCTCGCCGCTCGCTGATTCGTTTCGTGGCCGACCGACCCGGACACGACAAACGCTACGCGATCGACGCCTCAAAGATAAAGGGCGAGCTGGGCTGGGAGCCGAGCGTGGACTTTGCCGAGGGTATCCGCGACACCATACGCTGGTATCTGGACAACCCGGAGTGGGTGAAGGCCGCGCGCGACGGCTCCTGGCGTGAAGATTGCGGGAAGGAGCACCCCGCTGTATGATTTTGCTCTCGAACATTTAGGGGTAAAGTTTTATTATCTGGTCAACAATCTTCATTGGCAGGGGCGAGTCGCACGGCCTCGCCCCACTTTG
>CAXMSR010000129.1:0-5224 GCA_964195725.1 uncultured Kiloniellaceae bacterium
CTGCGGCGCTGGGCCTCATCGTCTTTTTCGCGACCCACTACTACGGCTTCCGCGAGCACGGCGTGGCATACCTCAAGCACTTCGCGGGCCCGCTGTGGTGGCTTGCGCCCCTTATGTTCCCCATCGAGCTCATCTCGCACCTTGCCCGCCCCATGAGCCTTGCTCTTCGCCTCTTCGGCAACATCGTCGGCGACCACAAGGTAGGCACGATTTTCTTCGGGCTGGTGGCGATCGGTGTCCCTATGGCCGCGCTCTTCCTGGGCGTATTCGTAAGCTGCATGCAGACCTTCGTATTCTGCCTTATGTAATTAGAGGAGATGAATACAATGCTTAAACGTACCATGCTCGTCCTGGGCGCCGTCATGATGGCTGCCCCCGCTTTGGCTGCCGAAGGTGCTGCTTACAGCTCCAACGGTCTCGTAGCGCTGGCTGCCGCCATCGCCATCGCTTTCGCTGCCGGTCTTGGCGCCCTTGGCCAGTCCCGTGGCCTGGCTGCTGCTCTTGAAGGCATCGCCCGCAACCCTGCTGCAAGCGGCAAGCTCTTCACCCCGATGATCGTTGGTCTGGCTCTCATCGAGTCCTTGGTCATCTACGCCCTCGTTATCGCTTTCATGATCGTGGGTAAAATCTAATTGCCACATAATTCAACACCCGGCAGTTAGCGCTATTTAAAAGATTCGCAGGTTCGCTCGGAGGAAGATGCCCTCCGGCAACCATCATATCGCACCACTCAAAATGAAAGGCAGAACCTCTAGAGGTTCTGCCTTTTTTTTGTCGGCGTCGCCTGTGCGCGCCCAAAAACCGTTGCAACACCCATGGCCGTACACCTTGCGCCGGTTTTGTGCTATCGTCCCAGAGAGCTTTTATCGTGGTTTTTCATCTATTTGAGGTGTTTGTCTTGTTTACCGCTATACCGAAAATCCGCTGGAAAGACTTGGCCGCGCTCCTGCTTGTGATCGCCATTGCGTTTGTGGTTCGCACAAGCTACCTGGAAAATTCCCAGACCTCCTCACCGATCCGTGCCGACGCGGGCAAGTACTTTTTCACCGCCTATAACTGGACTCACTTCGACGTCTATTCCGCCAGCCAATATAAACCGGCAGCGGTAGAGCCAGTCCAGCGCACCATCGTGCCGCCAGCCTACCCGGCTTACCTGATCCCCTTTGTCAAGACCACCAAAACAGTCTCCGAGTTCGTAGCGAGGGTCACGTTTTCCCAGGCGCTCTTAAGTCTGCTGTCGGTTGCGCTCACTTTTGCCCTGGCGCGTCTGGTGGGGCTTGGCACGTTGTTGTCGTTTTTTTCAGCGCTCTTCATGGCGCTCTGTCCGCACCTCGTAGCCCTTGACGGCTACATCCTGTCGGAATCGCTTTTTGTCTTTTTGTTCCTTGCGTCCCTGCTGACGCTGATGGCGGGCTGGCTGCGCCAACGCTACTGGCTCGTCTTTATAGCCGGGGCTTTTTTGGGGCTGACCGCGCTGACCCGAACGGCGGCGCTGGGGCTGTGCCCCTTCATGCTATTGCTTTTTGCGGTTGACCCCGTCAGGCGAACACGGGCGACGCTGTCAAAGGCGCTCGCCTTCTCAGGCCTCGCTCTGCTGGGGTTTTCCTGCCTCTACGGCCCCTTTGTCGGCTACAAGGCCTATCTCACATCGCAAGGCATCTCGCTGCAAGGCCAATCTGTCTGGGCCCACTTTGTGCGCGGCGCCGATGTGGGGCTCGATGATTTCATGTTGAACAAAAGGGCTCCGAAGAGGAGTCAAGAATACGAGCGGATGGTTGACGAGCCCTCATACGGGGCCAGCGCAATCTTGACGAAGTTCAAAGAGGAGCCCCTTGAGCACGTCGGCTGGTACCTGTACGGCAAGTTGAAATATATGTGGAAGTGGGACAGCACTTACGTAGGCGATATTTACCAGTACCCGATGATAAAGAAGGGTTTTGAAGAGTCCAAATTCCTCGGCGCTGTCCGCGCCGCCATGCGCATTGTCCACTGGCCGCTCTACGCGCTTACCCTGGCTTCGCCGCTGGTGCTCTTTGTCCTCTACCGCAAAAAACGCCACCTCGACCATTTGGCGGTGTGGCTGCCGATGCTGGCGTTTGCCTATTTCGCGCTCTTGCTGACACTGCTTATGCCACTGCCGCGCTACGCGCTGCCGCTTAGGCCGGTATCCTATGTGTTGGCGATGTGGACTGTCGCAACACTTTTTTCGCTCTTCAAAAAAGCACCTCCCGTCAATGCCGCTGCCGGGCAGACGCCACCCCTTTGATCTAAAGAGCTTTGCCTTCGGGCTAGCTCCTGCGGCTGCCGCGACTGTGACGTCCCGCAGGGGCTGGCCTCGAACCGATAAAAAACCAACAAACAAGAAAGCCCAGCCCCCAAAAAGGGGCTGGGCTTTTTAACTTGTGTCTCTGAGTGTCTCTGCCAGAGGCTCCGGTCAGGTGTTCATCGAGTCGAAGAACTCCTGGTTGTTCTCGGTGCCCTTCATCTTGCCCAGCAGGAACTCCATCGCGTCCAGCGGGCTTAACGCCGCCAGCACTTTACGAAGTATCCACACGCGGCTTAGCTCCATCTCGGTCATCAGCAGGTCTTCACGGCGTGTGCCCGATTTCTGGATGTCGATGGCGGGAAAGATTCTGCGATCAGCCAGCTTGCGATCAAGTACCAGCTCCAGGTTGCCGGTGCCCTTGAACTCTTCGAAGATGACTTCGTCCATGCGCGAGCCGGTTTCAATCAGCGCGGTGGCGATGATGGTGAGGCTGCCGCCCTCTTCGATGTTGCGCGCCGCGCCAAAAAAGCGCTTGGGCTTGTGCAGTGCGTTCGAATCTACGCCGCCGGAGAGGATCTTGCCCGAGTGGGGCACGACGGTGTTGTAGGCGCGCGCAAGGCGCGTGATCGAGTCGAGCAGGATCACCACGTTGCGTCCATGCTCTACCAGACGCTTGGCCTTCTCAATCGCCATCTCGGCCACCTGAACGTGGCGCTGCGCCTGCTCGTCGAAGGTCGAGGCGATAACTTCGCCCGTGACCGAGCGCTGCATGTCGGTCACCTCTTCGGGGCGCTCGTCGATGAGGAGCACTATCTGCTGGATGTCGGGGTGGTTCGCGGTGATCGCATTGGAGACTTCCTGCAAAAGCACGGTCTTGCCGGTGCGGGGCGGCGCGACGATTAGGGCGCGCGAGCCCATGCCCACAGGCGAGACAAGGTCCCACACGCGCATAGTGAAGCGGTCGGGCTCGGCCTCCAGGGAAATCCGCTCGTCGGGAAAGATCGGCGTGAGGTTGTCAAAGAGCATCCGGGTGCGCGTCTTGTCCGGCGAATCACCGTTGATCGTTGAAACTTTCAAGAGCGCGAAGTAGCGCTCGGAATCCTTGGGTGGGCGAATCGTTCCGGAAACGGTCGCACCGGTCTTGAGGCCAAATCGGCGTATCTGGCTGGGCGAGACGTAGATGTCGTCGGGGCCGGGCAGATAGCTGTAGTCCGGGGAGCGAAGAAAGCCAAAGCCGTCGGGCAAAAGCTCCAGCACGCCTTCGCCGAAGATGCTCCCGTTCTGCTCGGTTTGGGCTTTGAGAATAGCGAAGATAAGATCCTGCTTGCGCATTCTGGTTGCGCCTTCGACCTTGAATTCGCTGCCCATTTCAGTCAGTTCATTTATTGGTTTATTCTTGAGTTCCTGCAAATGCATGTGTTTACCAGCTCCGATGGGGGGTGTCCGGGTCCGGCATGCGTGCGCTTAAAGCGCAGTCTACCGGGTCTGTTGGATGGGATTTGTATTGTTGGAAGTTTTTACGTTCGCCTCGCGAGGCTCATACGCGCCTGCTCTGTAGCAATTAACGAATACTGCAGTAATTTATTTTATATAGGATATCGCCCTTTGGGGGCTTGGCATTTGGTCTTTTAAAGTAGCCAAAAAATTTCGAGGGTCAATAGCTGTCCTGCGCCCAGCCGTCAAAATCTTTTTAGTGGTATCGTTCGGGGGGCCGGTAGGCTATAAAATCAATCGCACGGGTGTCTCAAAATTACTCAAAGATCATGGGAGAGATGCGAGAACGAGAGTGGTGCCAACAAGTTTCACTACTTTTAATAGACCGACATGGAGGCTATGTCAACTTTTTTCGGGCATTCCAGCATTTACCTTCCCCTTATTGTAGGCGATTATAGCTTTGGTCAGCCGCGCCACCTCGTCGTCCAGCCGGGCGGGCGGGCCCATATTCTCCAGCACTATGTCGGCCCTTCGCGCTTTTTCTTCAATGTCCATCTGTGCCGCCAGCCGCTGCTCTATCTCCTCCACGCTCAGCGAATCGCGAAGCTGCACCCTCTCCAGCTGCGTCTGGCGGTCGGCGTAGACCACCACCACCAGATCGCACTGCCCGTCGATCCCCGCCTCGAAGAGCAACGGGACGTCGTAGACGACAAAGCCCTCTGCGCCGCTGGCCTTTCGCGCCGCTTCAAAGCGCTCTTGCACCTGTGCCGCTATGCGTGGATGGGTTATCCCCTCAAGGGTGCGAAGGGCCTCGCGGTCGGCAAAGACCTTTTCGGCCAGCTTCGCCCGCACAAGGCGTCCGTCGCCGTCGCAGACCTCTTCGCCAAAGAGCGCCCTTATCTCCTCCCAGGCGGGTTGGCCCGGCTCCACCACAGCGCGCGCCACCTCATCGGCATCGACCACCGGCACCGAGAGCGCGGCAAATGCCCTGGCGGCGCTGGACTTTCCGGTGCCCATTGAACCAGTCAACCCCACCAGTCGTATCGGCCTCTCCAGATCGGGCAATTTCATCTGCTCATCTTCTCCTTGCTGCAAAGGCACACAATCTGCCCCGGTCGCCCCACTATACTAGAAAACGCACTCGTCGCGCCTCATCCCAGCGTCTACCGGCACCGAGAGCGCGGCAAACGCCTTGGCGGCGCTGGACTTTCCGGTGCCCATTGAACCAGTCAACCCCACCAGCCGTATCGGCCTCTCCAGATCGGGCAATTTCATCCGGTCATCTTCTCCTTGCTGCAAAAGCGCACAATCTGCCCCTGTCGCCCCACTATACTAGAAAACGCACTCGTCGCGGCTCAGCCCCGCGCCTACCGGCACCGAGAGCGCGGCAAACGCCTTGGCGGCGCTGGACTTTCCGGTGCCCATTGAACCAGTCAACCCCACCAGCCGTATCGGCCTCTCCAGATCGGGCAATTTCATCTGCTCATCTTCTCCTTGCTGCAAAGGCACACAATCTGCCCCGGT
>CAXMSR010000130.1:0-4884 GCA_964195725.1 uncultured Kiloniellaceae bacterium
GGGAAAATATTCATGGAGTTAGAGTTGCTCCAAATGTATATTCGACGACTAAAGACTTAGATAGGTTAGTTTTGGGGATCGAGACTTTGGCAAAAGGATAACTGATTTTTTTTGCCAAAAAAAAGAACAAAGTCATTAAAAGTAAAGAGGATGGGTTTTTACTCTAAATATTGAATAGTAATAAATTTTCATCATCTTCATGGAGTGCCTGTAGCGCAAACGCTTTTAGTGATAATGAAATGAGGAAATCTTTAGTTATTTGTCCATCTCTTGCTTTAGGAAAGTTTTTTATTGATAGCCTGACATATTTGAATTTGATACCAATGGAGTTAAGAACAGTGCCAGTTTTTTTACTTAAAAAATCTAGCCTTATAACTTCTTCATTGTCAGGAACGTCCTCGATTGAATAATGGTTTCCAGATGATATGAAAGTTAATTCCTTTAGAGGCGTGTATTGTATGCTTATGTCTTTAATGCCTTGATCATTTAGCTTTTGAACATATTTCATCACGTTTTTGTGATATCTCTTTCCATCTTTGATGCTGTCTAGTTTTTGCTCCAAGCCGTAGTCAGACACTGTTTGTGCTACTTCAGCTTTGCGATTAAGGCCGTCATTAAGTTCCGAAAGATCCTCTAGTTTTTCTTCGCTAAAAAGCTTCTTCTTAGGCGCTAAGGTTCTAAATGCTAGGAGGAAAATAATGGTAAAAGATGTGTACCTTGTGAGGAAAACTATTTGTGTTGATTCAATAGTTAGGCGGTATAGGACTATAACCCAAAGAAAAGTAAATACAAAAAATACAAATAGCTTTAGTAGTTCTACTAAAGCTATCGTTTTGCGGAATTTATAGAATACTAGGTTCATCTCTATTGATGCTGTAAGAGCAAGGGCAGCGAAGGATGTAAAAAGAGATAGAGAAAACGGTAAGATAATATCTATTCTGCTTGTACCATATAGGAAGTTACCTGTAGTAAGTTTTGGGTATGCAATAATGAGTGCAGCGAAAGAGAAGGTGGCCGTGCAGTATGGTATGATGTTTGAGGTGCTATTGGTTTTTTTATATTCGAGTATATGTTCTATGTTAAAGTAGAATAGCAAAACAACTAAAATAAGATTGATTAAAAAATGCTTCTCTTTTGGTATTCAATCAAACCACGTATGTCCGGCTAGATCTACCTCAAAAAAGAAAAGTAACAACATAAGCCCTGCTGCTGTTAGTGAAAGCAGCCTAAACATAATTGTGCTGTTTGAGTTAGTCATTGATTATGCCCCCCTACCGTCTCCAAAACCCCGGATACCATAACGCCAGCACAGTAAATATCTCCAACCTCCCCATCAACATACAAAACGACAACACAACCTTGCCCAACTGCGGCAGATGCGCATAATTATCCGTAGGCCCAACGCCGCCCAACCCCGGCCCGATGTTGCCGATGGAGGCGATGACCGAGGCCACGGCGGTCACGGGCTCGACACCCAACCCGCCCATCACTAGCGAGGCTATGCCGATCACTGCGAGGTAGAGGGCAAAAAATCCGAGTATGGACTGGAGGACTTCTTCCGGCACGGCGCGCCCGTCGAGCTTGACGCGTCTTACGCCGCGCGGGTGAATGAGCCGCCACATCTGGACGGTGGCGTGTTTGACGATGAGCACCATGCGGCTCACTTTGGCCCCGCCGCCGGTGGAGCCCGCAGAGCCGCCGATGAACATGAGCAGCACCAAGAGCACCTGACACAGGTAGGGCCACAGCTCGTAGTCGGCGGTGCCAAAGCCGGTGGTGGTGAGGATGGAGACGGCCTGGAAGATGGAGTAGCGAAAGTTCTCGCCAATGGTGTCGTAGGCCGTGCCCCAGTTGGCGATCATGAGGATCAGGGTGGCCGCCACGGCTATTATGGTGTACCAGCGGAACTCTTCGTTCTTGAACATCCGCAGCGGTTTACCCGCCAGCCAGGCGTAGTGGAGCGCGAAGTTGACCCCGGCCAGGAACATGAAGAGTGTGATGACGTAGTCGATGTAGGCGGAGTTAAAGCCCGCCACCGAGGCGTTTTTGGTGGAGAACCCGCCCGTGGCCATGGTGGCGAAGGCGTGGCAGGTGGCGTCGAACCAGTCCATGCCGCCAAACATAAGGAGCACGATCTCGACTGCGGTGAGCCCCACGTAGACGCCCCAGAGGAGCTTGGCGGTGTCTTGGATGCGCGGGCTCAGCCGGTCGGTGGTGGGCCCCGGCACTTCGGCTTTGAAGAGCTGCATGCCACCCACGCCCAGCATGGGCAAGATCGCCAGCGAGAGGACGATGATCCCCATGCCGCCCATCCAGTGGGTTAGCGCGCGCCACAGGTGCAGGCTTCGGGGCAGGGCTTCTATGTCGGTGAGGATCGTCGCCCCGGTGGTGGTAAAGCCGGAGAGTGACTCGAAGACTGCGTCGATGAAGGTGGGGGTGGCCTCGGCGAAATAATATGGTAGCGCCCCGACGATGCCAAAGAGCGCCCAACCCAGCGTCACCACGGCGAACCCTTCGCGGTGGCCCAGCTCGGGCTTGGCGTCGCCGCAGACATAGAGCACCGTCCCGCCAGCCAGCGCACCCACCAGGGCGGCCATCAATAGCGCCCAATGGGTGCCGTCGGCGTCGACCACTCCTAGCGGCACCGGCAGCAGAAAGGCGCAGGATAGAAAGAGGATGAGCGCCCCGAGGACTTTGAAGGTGACCTTTAAGTTCATGCGACTCCGAAAAACGCCTCGACGGCCACTATCGACTCGGGCACGGCAAAAACGACCACCCGGTCGCCCTCGTGCATGACGGTGTCGCCCGAGGCGATCTCGATCCGCTCGTCGGTTACGATAGCGCCGATGATTGCGCCCGTGGGAAAGGAGAGGTCTTTTAGCTTCTTGCCGATGAAGGGCATCTCGCCCGAGACGAGGAACTCGATCACCTCGGCCTGGTTCTCTTCTACCGTCGCCACGCTCAGGATGTCGCCGCGACGCACGTATTTCAGGATGGCGTTTGCGGTGGAGAGCCGGGGGCTTACACAGGCGTCGATACCCAAAGACGGCGCTAACGAGACGTAGTCGGGCGTGTCTACAAGGCAGAGCGCGCGCGAAGCGCCGTTCTTTTTAGCCAGCAGCGCCGCCAGGATGTTGCGCTCTTCGTCTCCGCTGACCGCCACCACGACATCGGAGAGGCCGATGCCCTCGCTGGTGAGGGTGGCGACATCTATTATCGGGGCCTTTAGCACCATCGCGCTGTCCAGCTGCTCGGCCAGCCGATCACAGGTGGCGTCGTCGGGGTCTACGACGGTGACGCGCAGCTTGTTCTTTTCAAAGTGGCGCGCCACCCGGTAGCCGATGTCGCCGCCGCCCAGCACCATCATCCTTTTGACATGCTCGTGCTCGAAGCCGAGCATGTAGCGCACGCTGGGGTGGTCGTCTTTTCTCAGCAGCAAAAAGACGTGGTCGCCCGCCTCTACCGTGTCTTCGCCACGGGGGATGATGGTGGCTCCGTTGCGGGTTATCGCCGTCATTACGAAGGGATAGACTACGCCCAGATCGCCCAGCTCAGAGATGGTGACGCCGCACAGCGGGTTGTCTTCAGCCACGGGATAGCCGACAAAAAGGATGCGCCCGTCGGCGAACTCTGCGATCTCCAGCGCCGAAGAGTGGGCGGCGATGTTGACGATATCCTGCGCCACCGCGTCCAGCGGGTTGATTATCATCTCTATGCCCAGCTTGTGGGCACTAAGCAGCGGGTTGGTGCTGCCGCTGCCCATCGCCTTTACGCGGGCTATCTTGGTGGGCACGTTGTACTCGCGCGCCAAAAGGCAGGCGACGATGTTGACCTCGTCGATGTCGGTTACCGCGATGAAGAGCCCGCAGGAGCGCACCCCGGCAGCCTCCAGCGTCTCGGCGTGGGCACCGCTGCCCTCTACGCCCATGACGTTGATACGCTCTTCGATCTCCGACAGCCTGCGGCGGTCGGCTTCGACGACGACCACTTCGTGGCCCTCTATACTTAGGCGGTGGGCCGTGTGGTAGCCTACCTCACCCGCCCCTACTACGATGACTCGCATCGCTTTATATTCCTCCTGTGGCTGTGCCGTGCCTCTCATGCAGATACCAACTGCTCGGCAGAGTGTATCACGCGGACGCCACGTACACATAATTCCGGCAATCTGCCGCAACACTTAGCACAATTGCCGACTTGATTATTTATTAAACCCCAACCACAATAGGCTGCTATGATAGTAGCGTTTGGCCAACGAACTTTTTCAGCGCGAGGCTCCTAATGACCGACGACTGCGTTCCAAAGAGCGAAGCCGACCGCAGGGTATATCCGCGCAGCCCCGTGGTGGTACGCGAGGCCCGCTGCATCTGCGGCATCGACGTCTTTTTCGGCTACGCAAAAAACATCAGCCGAAGCGGCCTCTTTATCGCCACGCCCAAGCTCAGAAAACCCGGCTCCGTCTACGAGATCCAGTTCAAAGTCCCCGGCCTCGACCACGAGTTCACCTGCAAGGGGCTGATAATGTGGGTGCGCCCCTACACACACGGCAACCCCAAACCGCCGGGCTTTGGCGTCAAATTCACCGAGTTACCCGAAGAAGACGCGCTGCTGCTCGACAAGTGGGTCGCCGAGTGCAAAGACGAAGCGCCCAGAGACTGATCTTCCCCACGCTGCGCACCCAGTGCTTCCAAGACCTCATCATCTACCCGCTGATCCACGTTAATTGGGTCGCCGAATGCAAAGACGAGGCACCCAGAAACTGACCTGCCTCGCGCTGCGCACATGCAACAACCTCCCTGGCACTTCCAAGACCCCGTCGTCTACCCGCTGATCCACGTTAATTGGGTCGCCGAATGCAAAGACGAGGCACCCAGAAACTGATCTGCC
>CAXMSR010000130.1:4916-5177 GCA_964195725.1 uncultured Kiloniellaceae bacterium
ATTGGGTTTCAGCACGCAACGGACGAAGCACCTAGAGAATGATCTGCCTCACGCTACGCACATGCGACAGCCGCCCCAGCGCTTCCAAGACCTCGTCGTCTACCCGCTGATCTACGTTAATCAGGTTCACCGCCGCGCCACCTTTGGCTGCGCGTCCGTTGTGGTAGCGGGCGATGTTCACTCCGTGTTCGCCAAGGCAGGTGCCCAAGCTCCCGATCACCCCCGGCACGTCGTCGTTGTAGGTGAGCACCAGATTTCCCT
>CAXMSR010000131.1:0-1960 GCA_964195725.1 uncultured Kiloniellaceae bacterium
CAGCAAGAACGACGCGACCATTCGCTGCCCCATTAAAGAGTGCGACTACCGCGAAGACGCCAGCTAACCCCGGCCCTGTAGCGGCGAAAGGATCAACCGGGTGGTTGCCTCCGGCAGGATAAGAGCGAACGGAGACGGGGGTGCTGTCGTCGAGCGCGCCCGCGTCCTCGATTTTCACGGCTCGAAGCTTTACTGCGACCGGGTGGTTTCCACCCGCGACGGTGAGAGTGCTTTGCCCGGCGTCGTCTATTTTGGCGGCTACGCTTCAGACCGCAACGCCGACAAGGCCGAGGCGCTCTGGCGGTGGAGCCTTGAAAGTAATCGCAGCTACCTGCGCTTTGACTACTCCGGTCACGGCGATTCCTATGGAAAATTCACCGAGGGCACCCTCGGCCTCTGGCTCGAAGAGGCGCTCTTCGCCGTGGAGCGGCTGACAAGCGGCCCCCAGGTCGTCGTCGGCTCTTCCATGGGCGGGTGGGTGGCGCTTATCGCCGCGCTAAAGCGCCCCGAGCTGATAGGTGGGCTCGTGACGGTGGCCTGCGCGGCGGATTTCTCCGAGCGGGTCATCAGGCCAAAGCTCTCGGCCAGCGACCTCAAAGAGCTGGACGAGCGGGGCTACTGCGAAGAGAATGAGCGCCCCGACGGCCCGCCCAGAGTAGTCTCCAGGATATTTTTGGACGAGGCGCGCGACCATCTCCTTCTGGACGCAGATGCCCCCATAGCTGTGCGCTGCCCCGTGCGCATGATCCACGGCCTCGCCGACGAATCGATCCCCTGGGAGACTTCGCTGGACGTAGCCCGCAGGCTCGCTTCGAACGACGTCTCGCTTGAGCTGGTGCCGGGGGCCGACCATCGCCTCTCTGGCCCAAGCGACATCAAGCGCATGTTGGCGCGCGTCGAGGAAGTGTCGCTGAGTGTACTGCGGTAGCGGGGCAGGTGCAGGGGGCTAAGCGTCGAGGGGTTGTACGCTTGACTGAATGCGGCAACCGCTGTAAAGTCGTAGCCCATTGACACAAATATCCTTGCAGGACCCTTGAAGGCGAAGAAACGAACTATGAAGTTTGAAGTGGTATCTCTCAACGATAAAAGCTGGTGGTGGTGGACCTGGAGCTAGGGCCGACGCCGTCGTTTGCAACGAATCAAACGAGCCGCGGACGGTCCTTACAGTCTGCGGCTTTTATTTTTCCTGAGATAGACTGGAAAAGGCTGCGGAGATAACCGCAGCCTTTTTTTGTTTTATACCGATTGCATTGGAGCAACCGATGATCCTCACCGACAAAAACCAGTATCTGAAGCTGGCCCGCACGCACAACCTTGTGCCCGTGGCCCGGCGCGTGCCCGCCGATACCGAGACCCCCGTCTCCACCTATCTGAAGACGGCTCGCGGCCCGTGGTCGTTTCTGCTGGAGTCGGTGGAGGGCGGCACCCAGTGGGGGCGCTACTCGATGGTCGGGTTCGATCCCTTTCTGGTGCTGCGCTGCGAAGATGGACGCGCCACTGTGCGCGGCGAGTGGGTGGAGGATCGCGAGGGCGACCCCCTTGAGACGATTCGCGAGGTGCTCTCCGAGAACAACATCGCTCCGGTGCCGGAGCTACCCCGCTTTTTCGGCGGGCTGGTGGGCTACATCGGCTACGGCGCTGCGCGGTTCTTTGAAGAGCTGCCCAAGATGGGCGCCGATCCTACCGGGCTGCCCGACATGCACTTTTTCGCGCCGCGAAAGGTGCTGGCCTTCGACAATGTGCAAAAGACGCTGGACATAATCGCGCTCACCCGCCCAGGCGAGGATGCCGAGGCCTCTTATGATAAGGCGATGGCCGAGATCGACGTCATCTATCGCCGCCTGAGGGTGGGGCTGTGGGAGACCGACGCCTTTCCGCCGCCTTCGGAGCCGGTGGAGATCAAACCGGCCATTTCGCGTGAACGCTTTGAAGAGATGGTGTTGAGCGCGCGCGAGTCGAT
>CAXMSR010000131.1:1975-5168 GCA_964195725.1 uncultured Kiloniellaceae bacterium
CTTCGAGGGCGACGGCTCGCTCGACCCCTTCACCGTCTACCGTGCGCTGCGGGGGCTAAACCCCAGCCCCTATATGTTCCACCTCGCCATGGACGAAGAGGTGCTGGTGGGGGCCAGCCCCGAGGTGCTGGTGCGCGTCGAGGACGGCAAGGGGATAGTGAGGCCGATAGCAGGCACCCGCCACAGGGGAGCGACCCCCGCCGAGGACGCGGCGCTGGCCGAGGAGCTCTTGGCCGACAAAAAAGAGCGCGCCGAGCACGTCATGTTGGTGGATCTGGGGCGCAACGACCTTGGCCGCGTAGCGGTGCCGGGGGGCGTGACGCTGGAGGAATCGTTCAACATCGAGCGCTATTCCCACGTCATGCACATCGTCTCCACCGTCTCGGCGCAGCTAAAGCCCGACGTAGACTTGCTGGATGTACTGGGGGCCACCTTCCCGGCGGGCACCGTCTCCGGCGCTCCCAAGGTGAGGGCGATGGAGCTTATCGACGAGCTGGAGGGGCGCGAGCGCGGTTTTTACGCCGGGGCCGTGGGGTATCTGGGCTTTGACGGCAACATGGACACCTGCATCGCCATCCGCACCATCCTCTTTTACAGGGGCAAGATAATCCTTCAGGCGGGGGCTGGCATCGTCGCCGACTCCGACCCGGCCTTCGAGTACGAGGAGACGCTGCACAAGGCGCGCGCGCTGCGCCGCGCCCTCGAAGTGGCCGCCGCAGGCCTGAACAGCTAAGAGCCAGCTAAACACATTCAGGAGCTTACAATGCTTGTTATGATAGATAACTACGATTCCTTTACCTACAACCTGGTGCAGTACTTCGGCATCCTGGGGTCCGAGGTGAAGGTCTACCGCAACGACAAGATCGACGTGGAGGGGGTGCGCGCGTTAAACCCCTCGGGCATCGTCATCTCACCCGGCCCCGGCGACCCCCACGACGCGGGGGTGAGCGTCGAGGTGATACAGCGATTGGCGGGGACGGTACCCATCCTCGGCGTCTGCCTGGGCCATCAGTGCATCGGCCAGGCCTTCGGCGGAAAGGTCGTCAGCGCTGAGCGACTCATGCACGGCAAGGTCTCGCCGGTTACCCACGACGGCGAGGGGCTCTACAAGGGGATCGAAGACCCCTTCGACGCCACGCGCTACCATTCGCTGGTGATAAAGCCCGACACCCTGCCAGCGCGCTTCACCGTCAACGCGCGCACCACCGACGACGGCGAGATAATGGGGATCGTCGACGAAGAGGCGCGCCTCTACGGCATCCAGTACCACCCCGAATCGATCCTCACCATCAGGGGCATGGACATCATGAAGAACTTTCTCGACATAGTTGGAGCATAGGCCGCTATAAACAGGCGGGAGGCGTTTGGCATGTTCAAAGAGATGATAAACAGACTGGTTAACGGCGAAGACCTCACCGAAGGGCAGATGGTCGAGGCGATGGAGACCATAATGGGGGGCGAGGCCACCCATTCGCAGATGGCGGCGTTTCTAACGGCGCTGCGCATGAAGGGCGAGACGGTGGCCGAGATAGCCGGGGCGGCGCGGGTGATGCGCGAGCGCGCCACGCCGATGACGCTGGGCGTCGAGGTGGTGGACATCGACCGCGAAGAGATAAACGTCGAGCGCGAGACGATGGTGGACACCTGCGGCACCGGGGGCGACTCTACCAACACCTTCAACATCTCCACCGCCACCGCCTTTGTGCTGGCGGGCGCGGGGCTCACCGTCGCCAAACACGGCAACCGCTCCGTCTCCAGCCTCTGCGGCTCGGCGGACGTGCTCGAAGCGCTGGGGGTGAACCTGGAGGTAACCACCGAGGTCGTGCAGAGCTGCATAAGCAAAGTCGGCATCGGGTTTATGTTCGCGCCGCTTTTTCACTCGGCGATGAAACACGTCGCTCCGGTGCGCCGCGAGATGGGCATCCGCACCGTCTTTAACATCCTGGGGCCGCTGGCAAACCCCGCCGGGGCCAAGCGTCAGGTGCTGGGCGTCTACAAGCGCGAGCTGGTTCCGGTGATGGCCGAGGTGCTGGGTAGGCTCGGAGCCGCCGCGCATTGGTGGTACACGGCGCCGACGGCCTCGACGAGATCACCATCACCGGGCCCACCTTTGTGGCCGAGCTCAACGCTGGTGTGGTTACGCAGTATGAAGTGTCTCCCGAACAGTTTGGTATCCCCGTCTCCACCCTGGAAGACATCAAGGGCGGCGACGCCGGGGAGAACGCCGATATAATCAGCAAGGTGCTCGGCGGCGAACCGGGCCCCTGTCGCGACGTGGTGCTGCTAAACGCCGCTGCCGCGCTCTACGTGGCCGAGCGCGCCCCCGATATCGAAGGTGGGCTGGTGCTCGCCGCCGAGGCGATCGACAACGGCTCGTCCCGTGCCAAACTCACCGCGCTGGTGGAAGCCACCAACAGATGAGTTTTAATACCGGCACTATCCTCGACCGCATAGCCGAGAGCCGCGCCCGCAGGGTGGCGGAGCAAAAAATGCTGGTAAGCGAAGTGGCCTGCCGCGAGCTGGCCGGGGCGATGCCGCCTAAGCGCGATGTCGTTTCAGCTCTTCTCGGCTGGCCCGCCGGCAAACGCGCTATAATCTCCGAGATAAAGCGCCGCAGCCCCTCAAAGGGCGACTTGGCGCTTGATTTGGACCCGGCACGGCTGGCGCGTGAGTATGAAGAGGCTGGCGCTTTTGCAATATCGGTGCTGGTCGAGCCCGACTTTTTTGGCGGCAGCCTCAATGACCTCGATGCGGCCAGAAGCGCCACTGAGTGTTTTGTGCTCTACAAGGATTTCGTGGTCGATCCCTACCAGCTCTTCGAGGCGCGCGCCCACGGGGCGGATATGGCGCTCCTCATCGCGGCCCTTCTGGGCAGCGAGCTTACACGCTACGTAGAGCTGGCAAAAGAGGCGGGCGTCGAGCCCCTGGTAGAGGTTCACGACGAGGCGGAGCTGGCGCTGGCGCTGGAGTCGGGGGCAAAGCTCGTGGGAGTGAACAACCGCAACCTCAAGACCTTCGTCACCGATCTGGCCGTAGGCGAGCGCCTCATCCCGCGCATGCCCCCCGGCGTGGTTACGGTGGCCGAGAGCGGCATGAATACCGTCGCCGACCTCGATCGCTTGGAGGCGGCGGGGGCCAGGGCGTTTCTCATCGGCGAAGCGCTGGTCACCTCTGGAAAACCTCTTGAGAAGCT
>CAXMSR010000132.1:0-5117 GCA_964195725.1 uncultured Kiloniellaceae bacterium
GGTGTGGGTAGGCGTTAGATAATAAGCGAAGTCCCCGTCATTTCGCTTGGCTTGTCGAGCCCCAGAAGGTCGAGAAGGGTGGGGGCGACGTCGGCCAGCCTGCCGCCCGTGCGAAGGCACGCCCCGGCGCGGGTGTCGTTGTCCACCGGCACCGGCACCGGCACCAGCACCAGCGGCACGCGGTTGGTGGTGTGCGCCGTCATCGGTTGCTGCCCTTCGCCGTCCCACATCTGCTCGGCGTTGCCGTGGTCAGCGGTAACCAGCGTGGCGTAGCCCCCGGCGCGAAGCCGCTCGACGATGTCGCCCACGCACTCGTCCACCACCTCGACCGCCTCTATGGTGGCGGCCATCATGCCGGTGTGGCCCACCATGTCGAGGTTGGCGAGGTTTAGGATTATTACATCGAACACGCCCCGGTCGATCTCTTTCAAAAGGCGGTCGCGCACTTCAAACGCGGCCATGCGCGGGCGCTGGTCATAGGTGTCGATGTCGCGCGGGCTTTCGATCAGGACGCACTCTTCGCCGGGGAAGGATTTTTCTACGCCGCCGTTAAAGAAGAAGGTGACGTGGGCATATTTTTCCGTCTCGTCTATCCGTAGCTGGGTGCGCCCCGCTTCGGCCAGCACTTCGGCGAGGATGTTGTGCAGCTCTTGGGGCGGGAAGGCTACCGGGAGGTTAAAGGTCTCGTCGTATTCGGTGAAGCAGACGTAGCGCGAAAGGGTCGGGCGGTCGCTTACATCGAAGCCGGTGAAAATAGGCTCTGTTGGCATTAGCGCGCGGGTAAGCTGGCGCGCGCGGTCGGAGCGGAAGTTGAAAAATATCAGCGCGTCGCCGTCACCCAAGAGCGCCACGGGGGCTTCCGAGTGCATTATCACCGTGGGCTCGACAAATTCGTCGGTCTGCCCGGCATCGTAGGCGGCGCGCACCGCCTCGGCGGCGCAATCGGCGCGGTTGCCCTCGCCCCGGCAAAGTGCTCTGTAGGCGCGCTCGACGCGCTCCCAGCGGTTGTCGCGGTCCATGGGGTAGAAGCGCCCGCTGACGGTGGCGATGCGGCCCAGCCCTTTTTCGGCCAGCACTTCTTCGAGCTTTCGCACGTAGCCCAGCCCCGATTGTGGCGGGGTGTCGCGCCCGTCGAGGATGGCGTGGATGTAGAGGTTCTTCACCCCCCGGCGCTTTGCCAGCTCCACCAGCGCGTAGAGGTGCTGCTGATGGCTGTGGACGCCGCCGTCGGAGAGGAGCCCGATAAGGTGGAGCGCCTTACCGCCCTTTACGGCAGCGTCGCAAGCACTGTTTAGTTCTGTATTGTCGAAAAAGTCGCCCTCGTTAATGGCGAGGTTTATCCGGGTAAAGTCCTGGTAGACGATGCGCCCCGAGCCGAGGTTGAGGTGGCCCACCTCGGAGTTGCCCATCTGACCGTCGGGCAGCCCAACGTCCATCCCCGAAGCGCCCAGGGTGGTGCACTCGCAGCTGGCGCACAGGCGGTCGAGGTTGGGGGTCAGCGCCTTTGCCACGGCGTTGGACTCGCTCTCGTCACGCTGGCCCCAGCCATCGAGGATGATGAGGGCGGCTTTTTTGTCTGCCGACATTTATTCTCTTCCCACTTTAGCTGTGTTGAGGCTTTTTTTAACGCTGCTTGACGATGGATTGAGGTACGGCGAGGTGGATCTCCAGGGTGTCTTCGCCGCAGCAGGCGGGGCAGGTCGCCGCCCACTTCGCAGCGTAGGTGTGCGGTATCGCGCGGGCCAGCTTTTCAAACACCGGGATCGCTTCTCCATTTGGCCCCAGCCATCAAGGATGATGAGGGCGGGGTTTTCTTCTGCCGACATTTAGTCTCTTCCCGCTTTAGCTATATCGTGGCTTTTTTTAACGCTGCTTGACGATTGCTTGAGGTACGGCGAGGTCGATCTCCAGGGTGTCTTCGCCGCTGCAATAGGGGCAGGTCGCCGCCCACTTTGCGGTGTGCCGGGTGCAGGAGGTACACGAAAAGGCCAGCTTGGAGGCACCCTCTTCACGCAGGGCGTTGGCGGCCTTTTCAAACTGGTCGCGCTTGATGTACGCCTCGCCCAGAAGAGCCTTCGCGGCGTGGGTGTGCTGTATCGCAGGGGCCAGCTTTTCAAGCACCGGGATCGCCTCTTCATTTTGCCCTAGCGAGACCATGAGCCGCGCCCGTAAGAGCCCCGCCACGGGGCGTTTTCTGGCCGTTTTGCGGTAGAAGGTCAACATCTCTTCGCTACGTCCATCCCGTACGCGCTCGGTTTCGACGCGCAGCAAGAGCCCCACCTGTCCGGTGGAGCTGTACCCCTTCAGCCAGGTTTTTTCCGCCGAGTCCGAATCGTCGGCGCGGCTGTAGAGCTCGCCCAGCGCCAGATAGCTTGGGGCGTAGTCGCTTTGTTTGAGCAGCTTATTTAGTTCGGTTATCGCCTCGGCGCGGCCAAGCGAGAGGGCGTGGGCGTGGCGAAGCTCGACGAGCTCGGCCTGCTCGCGTACGCGCGTAGTTTTAAAGGCAGAGGTCTTGAGGAGCTTTTCCTGTATGCGCGCCGCTTCGCCGTTGTGGCCCACGCGCTTGTAGAGGTCGCGCAGCCCCGTTAGCGAGGGGATGTGGTTGGGGTCTAGCTCCAGCCAGCGGTTGTAGGCGGCTACCTGGCCCTCGAAGTCGTCGAGCTTTTTGTGCAGCTCTACCTCGAGCGCTATCGCCTCGGGGTTCTTGCTGTCGAGCTTCAGGAGTTCGTCGAGGCGTTTTTTCGCGTCTTTGTGCCTGCCGTCCATCAGCTCGGCGCGCGCCAGCTCGATGGCGATGCGGGTGTGGTCGGGCGCCATTTTACGGGCGCGCTTCAAAAGTCGCCGGGCCGCCCGGGAGTTGCCGCGCACGTTTTGGCCCGCGCCGAGGTTCAAGAGCTTGCCCGCTTCGCCCAGCCGGTCTTCGCCTCTTTTGTGCAGCCAGAACTTTAACGAGCTGCCCACTTCGCGAAACGCCGAGAGGAAGTGCGCCAGCGTAAAACCCGCCAGGAAGAAGAGGAAGCAGAGCAGCGCAAAGCTGGTGTTCACCTCGTGGCCGGGCAGGAGCTTGAAGGTCAGCACCTGCGGGTTCATCACGAAGAGATAGCCAAACGCGAGGAGCGCGGCGATCAATGCTATATAGGCTTTTTTACCGCTCATGGTTTACCCTGTCTTCGGCAGTACGCTTTGGCTGCTCAGGCTGTTAAAGAATCCAATTATCGTTTCCCCGCCACTGGAATGCCGGAACACCGGGCAGCGCAGTTCACAGACCATTTTGCCCAACTTCCCGCCGGGTGCAAAGCACTAGTTACTTTCGGCCCTTCGGCCCCGTAATGCGCACGTCGCCGTTGCGGCGGGTGATCTGACGGTTATCCAGATATTCCATTAGTGGAATCAAGTATTTGCGCGATACCCCGGTGTACCCCTTTACCTCGGCGACCGTTATCTGCCCCTGGCTGGCGAGCAGCGCCTTCACCTCTTTAACCAGCACACCTATCCGGTCGGCGTCGAAGTAGAGCCCCTCTTTGGTGCGCACCAGGCAGGCCTCGTCCACCAGATAGTCGAGCACCGGCTTTAGCGCCGACGCCTCTTCGCCCACCAGCACTGCGGCCTCTTCCAGGGTGGGGGCCTCAAAGCCACGGGCGGCGATGGCGTCGGTCACCTTCGAGCGCAGCGCAGTGTCTTGGGTGCTGAGCGTCACGGTGAAGCTGGCCGAGCGGATGGTGTCGCCCTCGATCTTTACAGTGCCGCCTTCCGACATCCGCTCCAGGGCGAAATCCACCAGTTTGGGATCGATGTGGCGAGGAAAGCGCGTGCGCAGCTCTGCCAGCCCCAGCCCCTTCTGGAGAGGGTTTTGGGCGTGGTAGGCGTCTAGCACCTTTAGGGCGATTGTTTCCAGCTTCTCGATAAACCCCCGGTCGATGTGGCGGCGGGTCTTGGCGTCGGCCACCAGGGCGAGCTCTTTTTTTACCGCGACCCCCAAAAGGTTTCGCGCCTGCTCCAGCGTGGTGCCCAGCATCGCCTGGGTGTCGGCGGGGATTAGCCCGCGCCCCGCGCGAAGCTTGAGATAGGCTCCCAGCTTCTGGGCGGGTTCTCCCGTCCGCAGTATCTCCAGGGTTTGCACCACCTCGGGCTTGTCGCCCTTGTGGCGCACCGGCGAGGGGTCGAGCACCACGCCGCCGCCGACGGTGCGGGCGGGCGAATAGGCGCGCAGCACAAAGCGGTCGCCGGGGCAGGCCACAAACGACTCGCTTGAGCGCAGCTGCGCAAAAGAGCTCTCGCCGGAGGCCAGCTCACTGCAGCCCAGAAGTGCTACCACCACCGGCACTTCGCGGGTGCCGATGTGGAGCCTTAGCCTTGTGCGGTCTTCAAGGGGGCGCGCCTTGGCCGAAGCGTTTAGGAGCGAAGCGAGGTGAACGTCGACCATCCGGGTGGTGGTCAGGGTGCCGGGCAGCGTCACCACGTCGCCCCGGTTGAACTTGTCCACACCTACGCCGGAGAAATTCAGAGCCACGCGGTTTCCGGCGTAGCACTTGTCTACCTGCTCGCCGTGGACTTCGATGCCGCGCACCTTGGCCGTCGTGGTGCCGGGCAGCGCCACTATCTCGTCATCTTTTTTTAAAGTCCCCGAGGCCGCCGTGCCGGTGACCACCGTGCCGAACCCCTTTATGGTGAAGACCCGGTCTACCGGGAGGCGAAAGAGCCCCTTGGCGTCGCGCGCCTTTACCCCGGCGGCCAGCTTGAAGAGGGCTTCACGAAGATTTTCAATCCCCTCGCCGGTGGTGGAGCTCACAGGGATCATGGGGGCCCCCTCCAGAAAGGTGCCCTCGGTCAGCTCGGCCACGTCTTCGCGCACCAGCTCTAAAAACTCCTCGTCGGCGATGTCGGACTTGGTCAGCGCCACCAGTCCGCTCTCGACCCCGAGCAGCGAGCAGATCTCCAGGTGTTCGCGGGTCTGGGGCATCACCCCCTCGTCGGCGGCCACCACGAAGAGCACGGTGTCGATGCCTGCGGCTCCGGCCACCATGTTGCGCACGAAGCGCTCGTGGCCCGGCACGTCGACGATAGACATGGTGCGTCCGTCGGGCAGCTCCAGCGTGGCGAAACCCAGCTCGATGGTT
>CAXMSR010000133.1:0-5062 GCA_964195725.1 uncultured Kiloniellaceae bacterium
AATATCTCGGTGCGCGTGCGGGGTGCCGGGCGCGACAAGATCGTGGTGAGCGACGACGGCAGCGGGATGAGCCTCGAAGACGCCCGCACCTCGATTAAGCGCCACGCCACCAGCAAAATCGAGAGCGCCGAAGACCTCGACCACATCCACACGCTGGGTTTCCGGGGCGAAGCGCTCCCCTCCATCGCCTCGGTCTCCAAAATGCGCATCACCACCCGAACCCGCACCGACGACGAAGCGCAAGAGCTGACGGTTGAGGGCGGCGCAGTAGTAAGCGCCCACGCCGCAGCGGGGCCCCCCGGCACCGAGTTCGAGGTCTCCCGGCTCTTCTACAACACGCCTGTGCGCGCGAAATTTCTAAAGACCGACGCCACCGAGCTAAAGAACATAATAGAGACGGTGGGCCGCATAGCGCTGGTCCACCCCGATCTGGGCTTTGAGCTAAAGAGCGAAACCCGCACGCTGTTGGCGCTGCCCCCCGACCAGCCGCTAGCCGAGCGCGCCGCCGAGCTGGCGGGTCTGGGCGGGCCAAAAGGAGGCGGGCAGCTCTATTGGGAAGAAAAGAAAGACGCGCAGCGCAGCTTCACCTTCGCTTTTACCGCCCCCCACGAGAACAAGGGGCGCAGAAACACCATCCGCCTCTTTGTTAACCGCCGCGCGGTGACCGACCGCATCCTCATGGGCGCGGTTATGCAGGGCTACCGTGGGCTGATTGAATCGGGGCGCTACCCCGTGGCGATGCTCTGGCTAGAGCTGCCCGCCGACGAGGTGGACGTAAACGTACACCCCGCCAAGCGCGAGGTGCGCTTTCGCGAAGAGGGGCAGGTATTTCGCTGGGTCGCCGGGGGTGTGGCGGCGGCGCTGGCCCGCGCCCCCTGGGCGCGTGGCGGCCAAGAGCCGGGGGCAGAGGGAGTTAAAGCCCCGTGGGAAGAGGGCGCGGGCGGGCTGCAAGGCTACGGCGCCGCCGCCGCACTGGATAACCGCAGCGCAGGGGTAGCCGACGCCGTAGCCGACTACGGGCAGCGCGCCGCCACCACCTCACGCACCCCTTATCCCTCCTCGTCCAGGGGCGGCGGTGGAGATTATCTAAAGAAAATGGGCGGCTACGCCTCCGGTCGCCCCTATGGCGCAGAGAGCGCAGGTGCGGGCATGGGCGGGGATGCGGGTGCCGGTTTTGAACGCCTCGCCGTCCCTGATGACATCCTCGACACCGTCTTTGGCAGGCTCAGCTACCTTGGAGCGTTCGACGCCACCTACCTGCTCTTTGAAGAGCTGGACCTTCGCGAGCTGGTGTTGATAGACCAGCACGCCGCCCACGAACGCATCCTCTACGAAGCGCTCCTGAAGGAGGGCGGCGGCGACCTTGGCAGCGGCCTTGGCAGCGGTCTTGGTAGTGGCCTTGGCAGCGGGCGCGCCCAGCAGTTGCTGGTGCCGGTGGTGGTCGATCTCTCTGCCGCCGAAGAGGCGATGCTCGCCGAGCGCGCCGACCTCTTGGAGGAGGTGGGGATCAAGACCGAGCCCTTTGGCCCCCGGAGCCTCTCGATCACCCAAGCACCTGCGGGGTTCTCTTCTTCCCAGCTCACCTCGATGGTCAAAGACCTGCTCGGCCAGGAAGCGCCCGAGGCGCGAGGGGGTGTGGACGACGCGCGCGAGGCGCTGGCAGCGCGCGCCGCCTGCGCTGCCGCCGTAAAGGCGCGTCGGCAGATGACGCCCTCGGAGGTGCGTGAACTGCTGACGCAGCTGGCTGCGCTGGAAAACCCCACCCACTGCCCCCACGGCCGACCGTTGGTGCTAAAGCTCTCTCGCGAACGGATCGAGAGCCTCTTTCACCGGCGCTGACTGGTGACGCCAAATGACGAGAGCCGCCGGATGAGCAAAAGCGACAGTGCTGACAGCGTTGACTGTGTTGATAGTGTTGTGCCGCCGGGGTTGGCGCGCGCCGGTGGACGCCAGCGGATAATCGTCGTCACCGGCCCCACCGCTTCGGGAAAGACCGAATTTTCTATCGCGCTGGCAAATGCTATAGGTGCCGAGATAGTCGGAGCCGACTCGATGCAGGTCTATCGCGGCCTCGACATCGGCACCGCCAAGCCCACCCCGGAGGAGCGCACGCGAGCGCCCCACCACCTCATCGATTACGTAGCCGTTGATGAGCCCTACCATGCGGGCCGTTATCTGGAAGACGCCACACGCGCCATCGACGAGATCATTTCGCGCGGCAAGAACGTAGTGGTGTCGGGCGGCACCGCCATGTACATCAAGGTCCTTCTGGAGGGGCTGGTCGAGGGGCCGGGCAGAGACGACAACATACGCGTAGAGCTGGAGGCGCGTTGGCTGGGCGGCGAAGCGGCGCAGCTGTGGGATGAACTTAAGCGGTGCGACCCCGACACCGCCGCGAGGCTCCACCCCAATGACCGCAGCCGCATCGTCAGGGCGCTGGAGGTGTGGCGCGCCACCGGCACCTCAATAACCGCGCTCCATGAAATGCATGAAAAAACCACCCCCCGCTACGACGCCCTTATAATAGGGATGCAGATCGACCGCGCCGAGCTGTACCGTCGCATCGACCTGCGCGTAGGGGCGATGGTGCTGGCTGGCTGGCTCGACGAGGTACGCGCGGTGTTGGCGAAGGGGTACTCTTCCGGGTTGCCGCCGCTGTGCGCCATAGGTTATCGGCAGCTCTGCGAGTATCTCGCTGAAAAAGGCGTGCTTGTTGAGAAAAACGGGCAAGCCCCAAAGGGCGGATCGGGAGAGAGCGGCGAGGGTGGTGAAGGCGGCGAGCTGGACGAGGTGGTAGACAGAATCAGACGCGAGACGCGCCGCTTCGCCAAGCGCCAGATGACCTGGTTTCGCAAACTGGTGGATGTCTGGCTAGAGCCGACAAGGGTGGACGAGGCGGTGGAGCTCGTGAAAAAATTCTTGCAATAGCGAAATAAAAAGGTAAGACTTCGTAGATATTCTTTATTTTTGATAAATTATATTGCGTTGACTGGGGGCTGTGCCCGGAGGAGAGATCGTGGTCAAGGCCAAGATCAACATTCAAGATCAATTTCTCAACAATATCCGCCGCGAGAAAGTGGAAGTCACCATAAAACTCAACACGGGCGAAGAGATGGACGGCCTCTTAAAGGCCTTCGATAACTTCTGCATCGTCTTGAAGTCGGGCGACAACTACTACCTGCTCTACAAACATGCCATCGCCTACGTGCGTCCCTTCCATCCGCTGAAGAAGTTTGAGGCGATCTACGAAAACTTCTAGACGGGATCACGCCTATATGTTGCCCCGTCTTGCCGTCCTCATCGCGCTCTTTTTAGCGCCTGCAATAGCTATCGCAGGCGTGAGGGCCGAGGTGTCGGCAGTCGTCGGCGACGACGGCGTGGCGCAGGTGCGCCGCAAGGTATTGGCATCGGCACTTACCGAAACGCTCAAAACCATCATAGCCCGTCATCTGCCCGCCAAAGAGCGTTCTCCGCGCCGCCGCGAGCTCTCCGCCATCTACAAAAACACCTCCAAATACATAAGCCGCTACACGATAGAAGCCGAGGGACAGCACCGGGAGCGCTACCGACTCTCGGTGGTGGCCGAGGTAGACCACAGACGCCTTTTATCCAAACTTGAAGAGCTGGGGTTTGCCCCCCGCAGGGTCGGGGCGAAGCCGCGTGTGCTCACCGCCTCTTACGCCGACGAAGGGTCGCAAGCGTTGGCGGCCATCGTCACCGGGCGCTTTCAAGAGGAGGGCTTCTTCGCCGCCTACCGGGAAAGCCCCCAATTGCCCGAAGAGGCGGCTCCTGTGGCGGACGTGGCTCCTGCGCAAGACGCGGCTCTCGTGGAAACAGATGGCGACAAGCCTCTCTTCGAAGTGGATCAATACCGGATTGAAGCGCTGGCCCAGGCTGCCAATGCCAGCGCCCGCCACATCGCCTGCGAGGTGTTGCTTATCGTAGAAGAACAGGAAGAAGTGGAGGAGCTTGAGCAAGCGGAAGACGCTCAAGACGTCGGCGTCGGCGACGATCCGTCTGCACCGCCGGTTGTTGAAATGGACGAGGACGGCGAGCCTATGGTGGAAGACGCCGCCGCAATTCCCCCCGAAGAGGAGGTGGAGCTAAAGGCGGGCGGCTACGCCGTAGACGTCTTGAGCGGGTTTGTGCTGGGTACGCACGTCGCTGTCGCCACGGGACGCGGAGCTGATCTGGATACCGCGAAAACAGACGCCATGAACAAGCTGGGCAGCGAGCTCTACCAGCGGTTTGTCGCTGATTTTACCCACGCCCGCTGGACGACCCCCGGCGAAGAGGAGACCTTTGAAATCCGCATCGAAGGCGTCACCTCGCCCGCCCGGATCGAGTCGGTGGCCAAAGCCTTAAAGGCTCTGACGGAGGTCGAAAGGCTGACCCTCGCCAGGGTCGAGGCGCGCACCGTGGTGTGGAGCGCGAAGGGGATCGACCCCGGCTTCGGGTGGCCCCGGATCGCTTCACACGCCGACATGGGCGACGCCTTTCTGGGGTGGCGGGTAGTCGCCCCGCCGCAAGGAGACGAGCCCTCAACGGGCCGGGCTCCCCGACAGATCACAACTTCTCCGCTGGAAACTCCGCCTAAAATACTGCTGGGCCGTTTTGAGCTGCCCTGAGCACGCGACCGTAAAGGGGTTGACGATACGCGGGCTTAAGATCAGCCCGCCGCTCTTTCTGGCTCCGATGGCCGGTCTTACCCATACTGCGCTAAGGAGGCTCTTGATGGAGCTTGGCGGCGTGGGGTGCCTTACCACCGAGATGCTCTCGGCGCGAAGCCTTAAGGATGAAAACGCCCGGCGCTCGCCCTATCTGCTCCGTACCGCCATCGAGACCCCCCTCAGCTATCAGCTGTTGGCGTCTACCCCGGAAGAGATCGCCCAGGGGGTAGCGGCGGTGGTGCGCTTTGGGGCCGATTCGGTGGACATGAACTTTGGCTGTCCCGCCCCCGATATCCGAAAAAGGGGAGGCGGCTCCAAATTGATGGAGAACCGTGACCGCGCCCGCGAGCTCGTCGCCGCCGCGCGCAGGGCCACCGACGGGCCGCTCACCG
>CAXMSR010000134.1:0-5031 GCA_964195725.1 uncultured Kiloniellaceae bacterium
CGAGTACCACTCGATACCCCTTGAGGAGCTTCGCCCCCACATCTACTTCTACGCCGGTATCGACGCCGTGCGGCATGTCTTTCGCGTGGCTTCGAGCCTCGACTCGATGGTGGTCGGCGAGCCCCAGATTCTAGGGCAGGTAAAGGAAGCCTACGACAAGGCGGTACAGGGCTCGGCCACGGGGCTTGTGCTCAACCGCTTTATGCACAAGGCGTTCTCCACTGCCAAGCGCGTACGCACCGAGACGCGCATCGCGGTCTCCTTTGCGGCGGTAGAACTGGCCCGTAAAATCTTCGGCGATCTCTCCGGCAAGGCAGTGATGGTCGTGGGCGCAGGCGAGATGTGCGAGCTGGCGGCGACCCATCTGGTTGAGAACGGCGTGAGCAGGGTGCTGGTGACCAACCGGACTTTTTCGCGCGCCGAAGCGTTGGCTGAGAAATTCGGCGGCAAGGCAGTGGGGTTCGATTCTTTTGCCAAGCATCTGGATGAAGTGGACATCCTCATCTCGTCCACCGGGGCCCCGCACCATGTGGTTACCGTCGAGGCTATGCGCGAGGCGATGGCGTCGCGAAGACAGAAACCGATGTTTCTCATCGACATCGCAGTGCCGCGCGACATCGAGCCCGCCATTAACGATCTGGCAAATGTCTTTCTCTACGATGTTGACGACCTTCAGGGGATAGTAGCCGTCAACATCAAAGAGCGCGCCAAAGAGGCGAAGAAGGCCGAAGAGATCGTCAACGCCGAGGTTGACAGCTTCATGCGCTGGACCAAGACGCTGGATGTGACGCCCACTATCCGGCAGCTGCGCGATCGGCTGGAGGCGGTTCGCAAGGCCGAGCTGGACAAGACGCTCAAGGTCTTTGGCGACGACATAACTAAAAAACAGAAAAAAAGCCTGGAGATGATGACGCAGGCTATCGTAAATAAAATGCTCCATGAACCCACGTTGCATCTCAAGAGGCTGGCTGACGATTCCGAGTCGGATGTATCAGTTGACGCCGTGCGCCAGGTATTTGGCCTTGTGGATGAAGACAAAAAGGAGGACCCGGCGTGAGCCGACGCATACTTCGCATAGCGACTAGAAAATCCATGTTGGCGCTCTGGCAGGCCAACTGGATAAAAGACCGCCTCGAAAAACTATACCCCGATCTGGATGTCGAGCTAGTGCGCATCATGACCAAGGGCGACAAGATCCTCGACGTCCCCCTGGCCAAGGTGGGCGGCAAGGGGCTCTTCGTCAAAGAGATCGAAGACGCCCTGCTGGACGGGCGCGCCGACATCGCGGTTCACTCGATGAAGGATGTGCCCACCGACTTTCCCGAAGGGCTCTTCCTCTCGGTCATTACCGAGCGCGAAGACCCCCGCGACGCCTGGTTCTGTAACGCAGGTGTGTCGCTCGACGAGATCAAAAAGGGCGCGCTTGTCGGCACCTCAAGCCTTCGCCGCAAGGTGCAGCTAAAGGCACGTCGCCCCGATCTCGTTTTTGACGATCTTCGCGGCAACGTGGACACCCGTCTGCGAAAACTGGAGGAGGGCAAGTATGACGCGATCATCCTCGCCGCCGCCGGTGTCAAGCGGCTGAAGCTGGCCGACAAGGTGACCGCCTACATCGATTCGGATGTGATGCTGCCCGCAGTAGGGCAGGGCGCGGTGGGCATCGAGTGCCGCATAGGCGATGACGTTACAAACGGAATGATTGCGTCTTTGAACCACTTGGACACCTCCATCGCGGTGCGCGCCGAGCGCGCCTTCCTCGGTCGCCTTGAGGGCGGCTGTCAGGTGCCGATAGCCTGTTTTGCCGAGCCCGATGGCGACACCTTCCGCATTCGCGGCCTCGTCGGCAGCCTAGACGGCGAGACTGTTATCACCGCAGAAGCTACCGGCGACTGCGATAAGGCTGAAGAGGTCGGCATTGCGCTGGCCGACGAGCTCTTGGGCAGGGGCGCAAGAGAGATCCTCGCCGAAGTCTACTGCATGACCAACCTTGACGACGGATAACGACTACAGATGAGCGGATTTGTTTATCTGGTAGGTGCCGGCCCCGGCGACCCCGGACTCTTGACGCTTCGCGCCAAGCAGGTGCTGGAGCGCGCCGAGGCGGTGATCTACGACATCCTGGTGCACACCGACATCCTTGAGCACGCCCCCGCCGACGCTATCAAAGAGCGCATGGGCAAGACGGGCCACGGCGAGCAGCTGGCCCAGGACGCCATCACCGCGAGGCTCATCGAGCTGGCGAAAGAGGGCAAGCGGGTGGTTCGCCTAAAGGGCGGCGACCCCTGCATCTTCGGCCGCCTGGGTGAAGAGGCCATGGGGCTGGCCGAAGAGGGGATACCCGTCGAGATCATCCCCGGCGTCACCGCAGCTTCGGGTGCCGCCGCCTACGCCGGTTTTCCGCTGACCCACCGAGACTACGCCCCCTGCGTCACCTTCGTCACCGGCCACCGCCGCCGGGATGGCGGATTTGCGCCCAACATCGACTGGGACGCCCTGGGTAAACTGGGCGGCACCATCGCCGTCTATATGGGGATCAAGCACCTGCCCGAGGTGGTGGAGCGGTTGGTGAAGGGTGGACGCGCACCCGAGACTCCCGTTGCGGTGATCCACCGGGCCACATGGCCGGAGCAGCGCACGCTCGACACCACGCTGGGCACCGTCGTCGAGGACGTAAAGCGCTCGGGGATGAAGCCGCCTGCGCTGGTTATAGTGGGCGAGGTGACAACTGCGCGTTCTACGCTCGCCTGGTTCGACAAGTCGCCGCTAAAGGGCAAGCAGGTGCTTGTCACCCGCGCCGCCGCCCAGGCTTCCGAGCTCTGTCATCTCTTGCAAGAACGCGGCTCTATGCCCATCGAGCTGCCGCTCATCGAGCTTCGCCCCTTCGGCCACCTGAGCGTGGTCGATACCACGATGAAGAAGCTCTTTGCCTATGATTGGCTCGTCTTCTCGTCGGCCAACGCGGTGCGCTTTACCTTCGACAAGCTATACTCGCTGGGTCTCGACGCACGCACTATGGGCGCGGCCAGGGTCTGTGCGGTGGGGCCAAAGACCGCCGCCGAGTTGGAAAAGCGCGGGATACGCCCCGACGTCGTGCCGCCAAAGTACATAGCGGAATCCTTGGTCGAGGCGCTTGAAAAAACCGGAGACCTAAAAGGCAAGTCGATCCTCATTCCGCGCGCCAAAGAGGCCCGCGAGGTTATGCCCGCCGAACTTGAGCGGCTGGGCGCGCGCGTGGATGTTTTGCCGATCTATGAAAATATTCGCCCCGAGCCACACCCGCTGGCGCTTGAGGTGGTTCGATCTGGTAATATCGATGCAGTAACGCTGGCCTCGCCCTCGGCGGCGACGAACTACGCGGCCCTCCTAAAAGAAGAGGGGTTGCCCAAGGATTTCGCCCCCTGTATCGTCATCGGCCCCGCCACCCGCGAACGCGCGGTGGCCCTTGGCCTTGACGTGGCGGGGATGCCCGAGGAGTACACGATTGGCGCAATGGTCAACGAATTAGAGCGTTTTTTCAGCCCGGATACCGTTAAGTAACCAGGGCTAAAGTTAAACCTGAAGGGAAGAGCTGAATGGAAGAGAAATTCCGGCCTAAATGGATCGCTTGGGAGACTACCCAGCGTTGCAACCTGAACTGCGTACACTGTCGCTGTTCCTCCGATATGGAGGCGGCGCAGGGTGATTTTACCACCGAAGAAGCCTATAAGATGATCGATGACATCTGCGAGGTCTCCAAACCGGTGATGGTGCTCTCTGGCGGCGAGCCGCTGATGCGCCCCGACATCTTCGAGATCGCGAAGTACGGCACCGCAAAGGGGCTGCGCATGTGCATGGCCACCAACGGCATGCTCGTTACCGACGAAATATGCGAGAAGATGAAAGAGGCCGACATCAAGATGGTCTCGCTCTCGCTTGACGGACCCAACGCCGAGATTCACGACAACTTTCGCCAGGTGCAGGGATCGTTTGAGGGCGTCGAGCGCGCCGCAGCGCTCTTTAACAAGCACGGGCAGAAGTTTCTCATCAACTCGTCGTTCACCAAGCGCAACCAGCCCTACATCGCCGATACATTCAAGGTGGCCAAGTCCCTTGGCGCGACCGCCTGGTACATGTTCATGATCGTGCCCACCGGGCGCGGCGAAGACATCATGAGCGAGCTCGTATCCAAAGAGGACTACGAGGAGATTTTGTCGTGGCACTACGAGCAGGAGAAAAACGAGGACGAGATACTTATGCGTCCCACCTGCGCGCCCCACTACTATCGTATAGTCCCCCAGTTGGCGAAGGCCGAGGGCGTCAAGTTCGAGCGCCGCAGCCTGACGTTTTCCACCGGCGGCGGCAAGGGGTGCATCGCGGCGCAGTCAATTTGCCTCATCGACTGCTTCGGCGACGTCAAGCCCTGCTCGTATTTCCCAATGAGTGCAGGGAACGTCAAGAAGGAAAAATTCAGCGACATCTGGTTTAACAGCCCGCTCTTTGCCGACATGCGCGACTTCAAAAGCTATAAGGGCAAGTGCGGGGAGTGTGAATACATCAACGTGTGCGGCGGTTGCCGTGCGCGCGCTTACGCCGTCACCGGCGACTACATGGAAGAAGAACCTTTTTGCAATTATGTTCCCGTCCGAATGACTCGGAATAAGGGAGGGGAGTAACTATGAGCCGCAGCGACCGTTTTCTAAATGCATGCAATGGCAAGCCGGTAGACACCACGCCAGTGTGGATAATGCGCCAGGCTGGACGCTACATGGAAGAGTACCGCGCCGTACGCGCCAAACACAGCTTTCTTGACGTTTGCCACAACCCCGAACTGGCCTGTGAAGTGACGATGCAGCCGATAGATCGTCTGAATGTAGACGCAGCGATCCTTTTTTCCGACATCATGATCCCCCTGGAGGGGATGGGTTGTGCTGTCGAGTTCGCTCCAGGCCCCATCATGGAGCCGATACGTACTCGCGCGCAGGTGGACGCACTGAGAGTCTTCGAAGCCGAACGCGACGTTCCCTTTGTGCTCGACGCCATCAAGATGATAAA
>CAXMSR010000135.1:0-5019 GCA_964195725.1 uncultured Kiloniellaceae bacterium
GTTCTGCGCTCAGGGCTATCGCCTCGGCCAGCTCTCCAAAGGTTCTCCCAAGGCCCGCCCCCTGCCCCGAGATCGTCTCCAGCAACACCATCACCCCGGTTGTGTCCGATTGCTCGATAGCCCTGTCCAGATTACCGGCGAGCCGCGCCAGTCCCTCTTCCACGCCGTCGCCGCCGTGTGCGCCGGGATGGATCACGGCGTAGGGAATCTGTAGCGCCTCGCAGCGCTTTAGCTCGTCGCAGAGGTTGTCGATGGATTTTTGCGCCAGCTCAGCCTTGGCGGTGGCGAAGTTTAAAAGGTAGGAGCCGTGAGAGGCCACCGGCGGCTCGCCGCACTCGTGCCAACGCTCAATAAACTTGTCGCATACTTCGGCGTCAAGGGCTGCCGAGTGCCAGCGGCGCTGGTTCTTGGTGAAGATCTGAAGCGCTTCGCCTCCGGCCTTCTCCAGATCGTCAAAGGCCCGCCAGAGCCCCCCGGCCACCGACATGTGAGCACCTAATAGAGGCATTACCTGCACCCTTCTGGAGTTGTTAAGACATATGAATCATTCATTTTCATGGCCTGCAAGCGAGGTGGCTCTTTTGGTGCGGCTCCAGCCGGTCTCCTCATTCCACTTCCAATCGTGCAGGCGCTGTTTGCAGCGGATATTCTTGCGCACACGGTAGGCGACTATCCCCTGATAGGTGAGCCAGTAGCCAAAGAGCGCCACGGGCACAATCAAGACAAGCCCACCCACCCAGCAGGGCAGCATTATATCGGAGAAGATACCCTGCACCGATGTAAAGGTCTCTACAAAGCCGCCATGGGGTACCAGAGGGCGTCCCAGCAGTAGCGCGCCGAGTATGTAAGTGGCTGAATACAAAGGGACTGCTGTGATAGGGTTCGAAATCCAGCAGCCGAGAGCTGCGGCAAACTTGTTCTGTCCGAAGAGCGCCGCCAGCGGCACCGAGATCACCATCTGAAACCCCATCGTCGGGGTCATCCCCACACCGAGACCTATAGCCATACCCATCGCCACTTTACGCGGGCGACCATGCACGCGCACCGAGCGGTAGTAGACGTATTTGAGTATTTTCTTGATTTTACGTATAGGACGCATAGAGACCAAGAGCCAAAGTGTAAGAGCTTTCCCCGTCAAATATTATCGGCAATACACGCGGTGTTTTACAGGCGCGCAAAATAACACCGAAACCACCCAGGTTATACTTTGTATCACAGCTACGCGGACAACCGACACTTTTTAAAGCAACCTACCCCCCTGTCGGCGATATCCAGCAGTTAAGGCTGCTTCTAATGTATTTTCTGTAACTACCTATTGTTGTAGGATTGGCGCACTAGTCTACAAGGGCCAGCACCAGCATCTCGGCTGTCATGGCAGGGCGCTCCTCGCCCTCAATCTCGACCATGCACTGCAGCTTCAGCATGTAGCTGCCCGGCTTCTTTAAGTGGATGTCCAGAAGCTTACACCTGAGCCTGATCCGGGCGTCACACAGCACCGGACGAAGAAAACGAACCCTGTCCAGCCCGTAGTTTAAGGCCATGGTCGTGTTGTCCGGCAAAAAACGCATCTTCGCCATGAGGTGCGCGATCAGCGACAGCGTGAGAAAACCGTGGGCCACCGTCGAGCCCAGAGGGCTCTGCCGGGCGGAGTCGGGGTCTACGTGTATGAACTGATGGTCGAGGGTCGCATCGGCGAAGAGGTTTATGCGCTCTTGATCGACCAGCACCCACTCCGAAACACCGATCTCGCTGCCCACGAGCTTTTCCAGCTCCGCTACCGGGACTGTTTGGCAAACACCTTTTAACGTCATCTCTATCGTCTACCCTCAAAAAAGTAAAAGCCCCCCGCTGCTACCGTTTTGCGGCGGCAAGGCTTGTCGTCGAAAATTTACCGACCTGCCTACTCAAAGAGCCTGCGCAGGAGCCAGTCCAGTCCGAAAAGAGCGAGGGCGAGCAGCAATATCCAGGGGTTTGCCCAGGGCTCGCTAACGGCGCGCCCCACAACCTCCAGCTGTGCCTCTCCCCTGCCCTTCAGAAGGGCAAAGAGCGCGGAGGGGTCCCCTTCCACCAGCTCTCCGCCGGATTTTGCGGCCAACTCTTCAAGATAGTCCCGATCCACCCCTATGCGCAACGCCTCAAGACTGGCTGGCCCGACGGGGAAGGCGACCTCATCGCTGCCGAGCAGATGAGCCCCCAAAACGCCCTCTGCCTCTACCCTCCAGAGCCCCACCGACGGCAAAGTCACCGGCTCGGACATATATTCGCCCGGACGCTCCTCCACCCAGACGATGGCGACGCCCTGCTGCCCCGGTGCGGCGTCTGAAATATCTCCCCGCCCTTGCATGAAACGGCCCTTGAGCGTCGCCCCGGTTGCAGGCTGATATGCTCTGTCGAGCACGCTGGCGACAAAGCGCACCTCGCCTCCGGCCCTCAGATCATCGGGCAGCGGAGCTATCCGCACCAGCTCCATCTCAGGGTCGTGTACCAGCCACCGAAGGGCGCGCGTCCAGAACTCCCTGTAGACGGCTTCATCCCCCCCCTTTGAGGCGTAGGGCATCATCCAGCGCCAGAGCGAGTCGGTCATCACCGCAAGGGAGCGGCCCGCGCCGTAATCGCCCAGGACGACCACAGGAGCCGCGCCATACTCGTTTCGCACCTGGGGGGTCTCCAGCGCCACCAATGCGCCGGGGCGCGCCCTTAGCGCCCAGTTCAGCCCCTCAAGTGTCCCGAGCCCCTCCCACAGCTGCCGGTTGCGCTTCGGGTCCGGGTTGGCGGCAAAGATGGGATGATCCAGCCCGCCCACGGTCATCCTCGCCCTGAAGGGGCCTGCCCTGAACTGGCGACCGGGGATGGCCCCGGACAGATCCACCGGAAGCACTTTTGCCAGCGGGCTTCCGGTATAGCCGCCCAGCCCGAAAGAGCGGTCGCCGCCCAGCATGACCAGACCACCGCCAGCTTCGCGGACAAAGCGCTCCATGTTGTCCAGATAGCGACGCGGCACATAGGGCGCGTAGTCGAAGTTCGCCAGTATCACCACGTCGAAGGAGGAGAGTTCGGAGTTAAAAAGCTCTTCGGTCGGGAAGGGAATCAGCGACAGCTCTTCTTTTTTCGTGTTGTTGATGTCTGACGGGGTGCGCAGGATCATGAAGGTTATCAGATCGATCCCCGGATCCTGGCGGAGCCTTCGCCGCAGGAACTTCGAGTCCCAGGTGGGGGTGCCGCCCACCAGCAGCACTCTTGTTTTGTCGCGGATAACGTCGAGGCTAAAGCGTTTGCTGTTGTTTCCGGCCACACTCTCGCCTGGCCGTGGGGCCACTAGAAGCTCGAAAGCTTTTCGACCCGTGCGGCGCGGGGTGAAGGTCAACGACACCTCGCCCCCCGTCGGCCCCAGCTCAACTTGCTCGGAGCTTAACACACGCCCGCCTTCAAGCAGCGTCAACTCCACCGGCCCGGCACCCAGGCCAACGGAGCCGATGCGCGCCTTTAGCTCTACCGGTGTGCGGATAAAGGCCACCGGGGGCACGCGAACCTCGTCGATCCACATATCCACGGTGCGCGTCGCGGCGGGCAGCACAGGATAGACCGGGACGCCGAGGGCTGGCGGTCGGCGGGGCGCTTCGGTGTCGAAGCCGTCGCTTAAAAGCACCACCCCCGACAGCTCGGGGCGAAAGCGCAAGAGCTCTTCCAGAGAGCTGCCCAGGGGTGTTTCGTCTTCGGTGAAGCCTTCAACCGCTACAGGGACAGCCGCATCTACAGTCGCGCCGCCTTGCGCCTTCAGCTCTCTGGGCGGGTCGGTGAGCGACCAGTATTGGAGCTTGTAGTGCTTTTCCAGTTCCCTCAGGGCGTCGTTGTTGTCCTTTAGCCACTCCACAGCCGAGACGGCAGCGGAGGGCTCGCCCAACGTCATGGAATGCGATTGATCGACCACCACCGCCAGCGGCAGGCGTCTGGCGCGGGTCAGGTCTTCTTCATGCGCCGGGCGTAGCACCGCCAAGAGCGCGAGGGTAACCGCCAGCATCCGCACCCCGAAGAGGCTGAGCCTTATGTGGGCGGGCCGTTTTGCGCCCGTCGTGTGGCCCGACACCATAGTCAGAAGCACCACCGCCAAGGCGGCAGCCAGCCACGGCAAGCCGTCGTTTATCAGCACCCACTGCCCAACCCCGGTCATAGCCTCTTCCTTCTCTTGAGGATGAACGGGATGTGGACCTGATCTTTTTTGTAGTTGCCGGTTAAAGAATACATTACGAAGTTAATGCCAAGCCTGAAGCTCATCTCGCGCTGGCGTTCGCCGCCGGGCACGCAGGGGTTGGTGTAGCCTCCCAGAATGTCGCCGTCCCACGCGCCGCCCAGATCGTTGTAGCAGAAGACGACGGGGGTGAGGTCCTCGCGCTCGATGCCGGTCAGCACCGGTCGCACTATCTTTCTGCCGGGTACCGTGCCGATGAGATAAAAGCTCTGGTAGAGCGTGTGATCGGTCTGTAGCGGCTTTAGCCTGCGCTCGGGGAAAACACCTTCGAGCAGCTTCACCACCGAGCGGTAGAACCCCGAGTCGGAGATACCCGAGGCGTCGTCGAAGAGGATAAAGCCGCCATACTCCACGTAGCGCCTCAGCCAGAGCGCCCCCTCGCTGCCGGGGTCGGCAAACCCTCCCCTGCCAGTCACGTAGAGGAAGGGGTAGTTAAAAAGTTCCGGGTCGCCGAATCCGACCACCCTTCTGCGCACGCCGGGCTCCACGCTAGTGCGTCGGCGCAGCTCGGTCATCAGCCTCTCGGGGCCGTTGGGGTTGGGGTCCCACACGCCGGAGTGGCGAAGCTGCGCCCAGGTAAAATAGGTGCGCCCAACCCTGCGCCTCAGATTGGGAGAGGTCAAGGTGATGGCACCGGCCCCCATCGAGCAGAGGAATTGGCGCCGGGTCAGCTTTTTCGCCCAGTCACCCAACATCGTCCGACTCCAATCGTATGTGTTTGCGCCTCGGCCAGCGCGCCGACAAGAGGGCCTCGGCGGCCAGCGCGAAGAGCA
>CAXMSR010000136.1:0-4992 GCA_964195725.1 uncultured Kiloniellaceae bacterium
TGTATCTCCTCTTCGCTCAGGCTTTTGCCTCTGTGCGCTTCCGGGCGAACCCCGACGAGGCGCAAAAGGACGTTGGAGACAGCGGTGACAAGCACCACCACCGGCATGAACAGGACGGTAAGCACGGCGTAGATGGGGGCAACAGCCAGCCCCACTGTCTCAACGCGCCTGCTGGCTAAGGTTTTAGGGGCTATTTCGCTAAAGATCAGCAGCACCAGCGTCATGACTACGGTGGACACGGCGATGCCGCGTTCGCCCCACAGCGATATAGCCACCGCCGTTGCGATGGCCGAAGCGGCGACGTTGGCGACGTTGTTGCCCACCAGTATTGTGCCGATGAGGCGCTCTTTGCTCCGAAGGATCTTCTCCAGGAGCTTTGCGCGGCGGTTGCCCTTGCGAGCAAGGTAGCGCAAGCGCAGCCAGTCAAAGCCCAGCAGCGCCGTTTCCGACCCCGAAAAAAAGGAGGAGAGGACGATAAGTCCAAAGAGCAGAATAGCCAGTACGTAGACATTTAAATCAAGAAGCGTAGATTCCATTGGGCTCCAAAGAGCGTGCAATCGCAGGGCCGAAGATATGGCCCGCTTAAACACCCTGCGCTACGCCGCCCCGGCTGCCCGGCTACCCCGGTCAAGCGGCGGCGACAGGTGACTGCGGCAGATAGCGGCGACGGGTCGCAGCGAAAATTCGTCGGCTATTTCTTTTCAGCCTCGTTGCCCGGCTCAAGCGAACTGGTCACTTCTACGGTGAATTTTCCCACGCCTTTGGGCGGCGAGAAAAAAACCACCATGAAGGGGGCCTTGTCGCCGGGCTTGATCTCCAAGGACGCAGAGGCTGCGTCTTTTTTTCCCGTCAGCCGCAGAGCTATCTCTTTTTCATCAAGCACCATCAGCTGCTCTTGGGCGATGACGTTGCCGCAAAACGCGGTCGCTTCAGCCACTTTCGCGCCATCCGGGCCGAAGATCGCGCCCTTTACCTCTATGGCGCTCTTGGCTACGGGCGAAGCGTTGGTTATCCAGCCGCTCACCACGTAGAGACGATCTTTTTTGGGGCGGTCAAGATACGCGCCCTCCACCGGCTCGGTGAGCTTGAGGACGTTGCCGACCTGCCCGCGCTCGAGCCACTGCATGATCGCCTCGGGGTTGAGGAAATGAAAAGCTGCGTCTGGCTGGATGAGGGCGTTGTAGCCCACAAACGCCGCCGACCCGATTATGGTCGAGAGCAGCAGCGCCAACACAAGCGGGAAGCCCTTCTTCTTTGCCGGGTTCGCGGCGGGCACCGCGACCGAGTCGGTCCTGCGATCGCCCTTGCGAAGATCAAGGCGCGGCGCATCATCTTCCTCTTCGTCAAAGGGGTCTTCGGGCGGCGGTGTAAGAAGATCGTCGATCCCCACCTGTTCGAGCGCCTCGTCGGCCAAGTCGCCGGGGAAACCATGGGGCTCGCTGCTGGGAAAGCCTCCCTCTGCGCTCTCTGAAAAATCTCCAAAGTTATTACCGGAAAAATCCTGGGGCGCGCTACCGGCGAGGCCGTCTTCGCCCTCACCGTCGTCGCCGTCAAGAGCGTTTGTCTCAAACTCTCCCATAGCTTCGGAGGGCTCGCCCGACGAGCCGCCGAGCCGCAGTGGCGGGGACTCGTCTTCCTGCTCTGCGCCTGCGTCGGAGGCCTCTTCGGCCGCCTGCTCCACGCTCTTTGATTCGGTGCTAAGCGTAGCTTCCGCGTCGTCATCGTCAAAGACGCTGGAATCAAAATCGGACAGGTCGAACTCTACCGTAGCCGAAGGTGGCTGTTCTTCGGCCTGTTCTTCGGTCTGTTCTGCGGTCTGTTCTGCTCCATCGTCGCCGGACGCACCGCTAAACTCCATATCGTCGAAGCCAAAAGCATCGGATAGAGCGGCACCTTCTTCAGCGGCATCCTCCTGAGGTTCCTGCTCGGCTGACTCATCCTCTTTAGCGGCGTCCTCTTCCGAGGTAGCCTTGTCCGGGCCGCCAAAGTCGAAGTCGTCTCCGCCAAAACCGGCGTCGGAGAGAAGCTCCTCCTCTTCCGAGGGGGACGCGGCTGCGCTCGGCGTAGCGTCTGTCGTCTTGGGGGGGGGACCTTGCGCAGCGTCGCTCCCGGTGGTTTCCGGTGCTGGCGACGCTGCCTCTACGGGTACCGCAGGGGCGCTGTCTGGTTGTACGCGCGCCTTTTTGCGAACCCCGAAGATGTGGTCGCACTCTTTACAACGAACCTTGATCGGCCCCGCTTCGAGCTTTTCCGATGGAATTCTGTACCGCGTTCTACAGCGGCTGCATGCAACTTGCATTTAACAACCCCTTTGCCCACTCACAAAGAATAGTAGGAATCCTAGTCGTTTAAGTGTAAACTTCCACAATACTAGCGAATGTAGGAGAGTAGTGCAAGCGCCAGCATTATCAGCTACCCCCAAGCCGGCTGATGGAAAAAACTACTATGCGCGACAGCCAACCCGACTCCAGCAAATTCCACATGGATACCCTCCTCAAGCGCGAGCTCGACGCCCTGGTCGAGATCGGCAAAACGCTCACCGCCAGCCTCGACCTTCCTGAAATATTGCAGATCATAATGGACAAGGTAAGCCAGGTGTTAGAACCCGAAGCCTGGTCGCTTCTGATGGTGGACGACGCCACCGATGAGCTCTACTTCGAGATAATCGTGTCGCCCGCCGAAGAGAAACTGCGCGACGTACGCCTGAAGATGGGCGAAGGCATCGCCGGTTGGGTGGCCGAGCACGGCGAACCGCTGCTCATCGCCGACGTGACTAAAGATGCGCGCTTTGCCTCCGACATCGCCGCCATGGTGAAGTTCGACACCCGCTCTATAATCTGTGTGCCGCTGACCTGTAAGGGCAAGACCGCAGGAGTGATCGAGCTGATAAACAGCCTCGACGAAGCCACCTTCACCGAGACCGACCTCTCGGTGCTCTCCACCATAGCCGATTTTGCGGCGATCGGGATCGACAACGCCCGCAACTTCGCGCGCATTCAGCAGATGGTCATCACCGACGAGCTCACCGGCCTCTACAACGCCGGGTACCTGTTGGAGTTTCTCGACTACGAAGTCGAACGCGCGCGGCGCTACCACAACAATGTGTCGGTGATCTTTATCGATATGGATCACTTCAAGGACGTAAACGACACCCACGGCCATCAGGTGGGCAGCCTGCTGCTGACCGAGCTGGGCAACCTGATACGCGGCAACATCCGCAAATCGGACCGGGCGGCGCGCTACGGCGGCGACGAATTCGTCATCGTCTTGCCCAACACTCCAAAAAGCGGCGCATACATCCTGGCCAAGACCCTCTGCGACAAGATCCGCAGCAGCTGCTTTCTAACCGGGCAGGGCCTCGACATCCGCATAACGGCGAGCATGGGGATAGCCTGCTACCCCACCGACGCCGACTCGAAGACAGCACTGGTGCGCATGGCCGACAAAGCGATGTACGCCGCCAAAGAAGCCAACCGCGACACCGTGCGCACCGCCTGATACCCCATGCCCACCACCCTAAACACACCCTACCGAAAAAAATGCCCAACCCCGTAGCCGACCCCTTCAGCGCGCTTGCGCGGCTGACAGGGACGAGACTTGCCCACCGGCTGGTGCGCCTTGCGATGTTGGCGGCGTGTCTGGGCTTCCTGCTCCTTCGGCTAAGCGAATACCAACACTTTCGCTATAAAACGCTCTGGGTAGCCGAGAGCGCCATCTTCCTCGTCCTTATCCTCGCCTACGCCACAAGGCCGGAACCGGTGGCGCGCGCCAAGGGCGCGTGGGAAGTATGGCTCCCCCTGGCGGCAGCGGCGCTGCCCTTTGCGCTGCTGCGCTCGCCAGCGCATCCGTGGGTGCTCGAAAATGAAACGGCGCTAACGGCCACCTTCCTCACAATGACCGCCGGAACCCTTCTAACCGTATGGGGAATGCAAGCACTTGGCGGCGCATTCTCCATCACCGTAGAAGCACGCAAAATAGTAGCCCACGGCCCCTACCGGCTGGTGCGCCACCCCATCTACACCGGCGAAATAATCACCGCCACCGCCGTAGCGCTGTGGCGCTTCTCCGCTGTAAACCTAGTAGTGTGGGCGCTGATAATAACGGGGCAGCTGGTGCGCGCAAAACTGGAAGAACGCAAGCTGCTGGAGAGCTTCCCGGAATATAAAGAAGCCCTGAAAAAAAGCCGCTGGTTCTGGTAAACGCACCCAAGCCCTACCGTACAAACTACCTTCTAGGCTGCACAAATTCCGTAACGCGGCAAAATATCGCGAAGGATTTTCAGCCTGTGAACCTGCACCGCATCGTGGAACTTCTTCCAATCGCTCTGGATGAACTGGCCTATATCCACCGTGTAAACGGCTTCGTCGAAACTTGAGCCAAGGGCGCTGTGCTTCCACGACTCTTTGCCGCGCGGAGCATAGGAAAGCTCTTCGGGCTCAAAAGAGAACGCACCTGCGGCTATTCTCTCCAGCCATTTTTCGTGCCGTTGCTCTCCTTTTTCATCACTGAACTCGACGAAACACTCACGGATCGCAGCAAGGTCAACGGCGGATAGCCCCTCCACCTCGGCGTCGGGGTCGGCTGCGATAAAGCGGCGAACCGCTTTGCGCATCTCATCAGCAGCTTCGCAGAAAAGATCGGTATTGTCGCGCTCTATGAGCTGACCGGCACCATCGGTATAACGCCACGTCAGAAAAGGAGCATCGGGGTACGTGCTCGCGCGTCCATGACCAAGGGGCGGGATAGTGTCGTCGAGAATATCCTGCCAAAAACCGGCGCTCACCCAAGCTCCGTTCTGAAAAAACTCCGCGTCCTCAACCTCATTAATCGAGTGCAGCACCCCCGCAAACTGCTGATGCGCCCAAGTGTCGGCATAGACGTGCATCGTAATGCCGAGCCGGTACAGCCCGTAGGGCGCGTGTTGTTCCTCGATCGCCGAGCGCACCATATCCTGCGCAATTGGGCTGTTGGGTTTACAAACCAGCTTCTCGA
>CAXMSR010000137.1:0-4846 GCA_964195725.1 uncultured Kiloniellaceae bacterium
ATGGGTGGGATCGATAACTCCAAGAGCTCACGCACTGCGTTTGCATCGCCCGAAAAATGGCAAGCCCATCGCATAAACCTGCTAAGCGAGGTCGAACGGGATTTCCCCTCTGGCGAGCACTCGACCCCGCTGGTGCTGGGTGAAGCGCTCATCGTCGCCTCGTCGGTGCGTGAAGTGTTTGCGATGACCTGGGAAGGCGAAGAGCTGATCTGGAAGGTCTCTACAAAGGGCAGGGTCTTTGCCTCCCCGACGTATGACGAGAGCCGGATATTTGTCGCCGATGACGAAGGGGTGCTCCTGGCGCTGGACCTTGAAGGCAACGAGCTATGGCGCTTTGAGAATAAATACCCGTTTCTGGTGTCGCCCATCGCCGACGGCGGCCAAGTCTATGCGTTAAACGCCAATCAGGATCTCGTCTGCCTCGACGCTGCCAGCGCAGAAGCGCGGTGGAGCTACGGCAGTGAGGTAGCCGCCGAAGGGACGATATGGCGCGGCGCTTCGCTAGCACTTGGCGACGGCAACGTCTTTGTCGGGCTGGCTGACGGCAGAGTGGTGGCCCTCGATGCAAAGGTCGGCGCTCTCCAGTGGAAGGCCAGGATCAGCGAAAAGCCTGAGTTTGCAGATGTCCTGGTCGGCCCCGCCTATGAAGAGGGCGCAGTATACGCCGGATCGCGCCAAGGGCTCTCTGCTCTAAACCCGCTGGACGGGAGCGCGCTCTGGTTCAAACCCTATGCAGCGGTGGGCGGCCTGGCTATTGGTGAAGCCCGCCTCTACTTCGGCACAGCCGACGGGGGGATGGCAGCTGTTGATAAAACAAACGGCGCACTCATATGGACCACGGCTCTGGACGGCGGCGTAGCGGCTGCTCCTGTGCTCGCAGGTGGTGAAGTAGTAGTGGGAGCGACCCGTGGCGGCCTGACGGCGCTCGACGCCGAGAGCGGCAAAATCCTTAAAAATTACCGTCCGGGCTCTGGTATAAGTGCTCGGCCCTGGGTTGGAGAGAAGGGCGTCGCCTTTATCTCCAATGCGGGCGTACTCCATAGATTCAAGAGGTAAGAGACGTGGCGCTAAGCGGAAAACTTATTGGTGCGACCCTGGGCTTCATGTTGGGTGGCGGCCCCCTGGGAGCGGTTCTGGGCGGCGTGATCGGGCATTTTGTTAAAGACTCGCCGCTGACCGACGGCGCAAAGCCGCAGGGGCAGGGGCGCTTTGGCTCCAACGACCCGCGCGCCCGGCAGCAACAGCAGGAGTTCTACTTCGTCGCCACCCTTGTGGGCATCCTCTCGACAATGCTCAAGGCCGACGGCCAGGTGCGCCCCGAAGAGGTGAAGACCATAAAGGGGTTTTTCGAGCGGCTGGGCTACCGTGGCGAATCGCTTGACGTCGTGGGCACGCTCATCTCCGAGTTTCTGGATAAAGAGGTGCCGCTTGACGAGCTCTGTCAGGACTTTCTGACCCGCTCCGACTACGCTTCAAGACTGCTGTTGATGGAGTGCCTCTTTGACGTCGCCATGGCCGACGGGACGATGCACCCCGAGGAAGCCCGAATACTGCAACATGTGGGCGCGACCATTGGAGTGGAAGAAAAAGACTGGCGCAGGGCGGGGGCCCGGCCTTCTTCGAGGGCGTCGGCTACAAAGAGCGACTACGATATTCTCGGGGTCACCCCGGACTCAACGGTAGCCGAGATAAAGACTGCCTATCGCGATCTCGCGAAGAAGTACCATCCCGACCGCGTGGCGCATCTGGGCGACGAGTTCACCGAGATGGCGCATCAAAAATTCACTGAGATACAACAGGCCTACGAACGCCTCTCCTAAAGGAGGGCGCGAAGGTTTACAGGGTTCAGGTAAAGACCAACCCAGCTGGAGAGAAGATATGATAGACGACAAGATTGTTCATGGCCTCACCTTCGACGACGTGCTGCTTGTGCCCGCCGCCTCAGATATCCTGCCCGACGAGACGGACCTCTCCACGCAGCTGACCAAGGAGATACGCCTGAACATCCCGCTCCTTAGCGCGGCGATGGACACCGTGACCGAGGCACCGGCCGCCATTGCGATGGCGCAGGAGGGCGGCATCGGCGTCATCCACCGCAACCTCACCATCGCAGAGCAGGTGGCCGAGGTCAATAAGGTGAAAAAATCCGAAGCGGGGCTGATAGTCGACCCCTTCACCGTCCAGCCCGACGAGATGGTGGAAAAAGCGATGGAGCTGATGAGCCACTATCGCATCTCCGGAGTGCCGATCGTCGATGCCGACAACAAGCTGGTGGGCATCCTGACCAACCGCGACCTTCGCTTTGAGAAGGACCCCACAAAGCTCGTTCGCGAGGTGATGACCAGCGAAAACCTCGTCACCGTACCTCCGGGGACTACCCTTGAGCAGGCCAAAGAGCTTCTGCACAAGCACCGGATCGAGAAGCTGCCCGTAGTGGACAAGAACTTTCATCTGACGGGGCTTATCACGATCAAAGACATTGAAAAAGCCCGCAAGTACCCCAACTCCTGCAAAGACGGGATGGGCCGCTTGCGCGTAGGCGCAGCCGTCGGCGTGGGCGCTGGAAGAGACGAGCGGGTGCAAGCGCTCATCGACGGAGGCGTGGATATCATCGCCGTCGACACCGCGCATGGCCACTCCAAGATGGTCATCGACGCCGTGCGAGCCATCAAAGCACAGTGGCCGAATGTGCAACTGATGGCGGGCAACGTCGCCACCGGCGCGGCCACCAAGGCGCTGATTGAAGCTGGCGCAGACGCGATCAAGGTAGGTGTTGGCCCCGGCTCTATCTGCACCACCAGAATAGTGGCCGGTGCGGGAGTGCCGCAGATAACCGCCGTGGCCGATGCTGCTGAGGTGGCCGATAAATACGGCATCCCCGTTATCGCAGACGGCGGCATCAAATACTCCGGAGACGTCTCCAAGGCTATCGCGGCGGGCGCTTCGGTGGTCATGGTGGGCAGCCTTCTGGCGGGCACCGAAGAGAGCCCCGGCGAGCTGATCCTCTATCAAGGGCGCTCCTACAAGGTCTATCGTGGTATGGGTTCCATCGGTGCGATGAAAAAGGGCAGCCGCGACCGCTATTTTCAGGGTATCCGCGACGAATCGGAGCTGGTGCCCGAGGGCATCGAAGGCCGGATTCCCTATCGCGGGCAGATGGCCTCGGTAATCTACCAGATGACCGGTGGCTTAAAGGCCGGCATGGGCTACACAGGCTGCGCCACCATCGAAGATATGCGTAAAAACGCGCGCTTTATTCGCATCTCCCCCTCCGGGCTGCGCGAAAGCCACGTACATGACGTCATAATCACAAAAGAAGCGCCCAACTACAGAGTCGATCCCTCTTAAGGAAGTTTAAATGACCGACATACATCAGCAAAAAGTATTAATTCTCGACTTCGGCTCGCAGTACACCCAGCTGATCGCGCGCCGCATCCGCGAGAGCCGTGTCTATTGCGAAATCCATGCATGCAACATCGGCATAGAGAAGATACGCGAGTTTGGTGCAAACGCCATCGTCCTCTCCGGCAGCCCCTACAGCGTTCACGACAAAGGCGCGCCCCTCATCGACAAGGCCGTCTTCGAGCTCGACGTGCCGGTGCTGGGCATCTGCTACGGCATGCAGTTGATGGCGCATCTGTTCGGCGGGAGCGTTGAGAACGGGCTGGAGCGCGAATACGGCCTCTCGCACATGAAGGTTGAGAGCCAGGAGGGCATCCTCAGCGGCTTCGCTCCCGGTGAGCCAATCCCAGTGTGGATGAGCCACGGCGACCGCCTGGAGAAGCTGCCCGAAGGCTTCAAGGTCATCGCCACCTCCGATAATTCGCCCTTCGCCGTCATGAGGCATGAAGAGAAACCCTTTTACGGCGTGCAGTTTCACCCCGAGGTTGTCCACACGCCCCGTGGCCGCGAGCTTATCGAGAACTTCCTCTTCGACGTCTGCGGGCTTGACCCGATCTGGACTATGGGTTCGTTCATCGAGTCCACGATCGACGACGTACGCCGCGAAGTGGGCGAAGACGGACGCATCATCTGCGCGCTCTCGGGCGGTGTAGATTCATCGGTCGTGGCACTCTTGCTACACAAGGCGATCGGCGATCGGCTGACCTGCATCTTCGTCGATAACGGCGTGCTGCGAAAGGGAGAGCCCGAAAAAGTGGTGCACACCTTCCGCAATCACTACCACATGAACCTCATCCACGTTGACGCGGTAGACCTCTTTCTCGACAAGCTCGAAGGCGTAACCGACCCCGAGACCAAGCGCAAGATCATTGGCAACGAGTTCATCTACCTCTTCGAGCGTGAATCCAAAAAGCTTGGCGACATTAAGTATCTGGCCCAGGGCACGCTTTATCCCGACGTCATCGAGTCGATCTCTTTTAAGGGGCCGTCTGCGACGATCAAGAGCCACCACAACGTGGGCGGGCTGCCCGACACGATGAACCTAAAGCTCATCGAGCCCCTTCGCGAGCTCTTTAAAGACGAGGTGCGCGAAGTCGGACGCGAACTGGGGCTGGCCGAGGAGATACTTGAGCGCCATCCCTTCCCCGGGCCCGGTTTGGCTATCCGCATAATCGGCGACATCACCCGCGAGCGCCTAGCCGTGCTAAGGGAAGCCGACGCGATCATGCGCGACGAGCTAACCCTTGCGGGATTGCAAAACCACGTCTGGCAGGCGCTGTGCGTGTTGCTGCCGGTAAAGAGCGTCGGGGTCATGGGTGACGAGCGCACCTACGAGAACACCTGCGCCGTGCGCTGCGTCAACTCTCTGGACGGCATGACGGCGGATTGGTCCAAGCTGCCCTACGAAGTGCTGGCGCGCATCTCGAACCGCATAATCAACGAG
>CAXMSR010000138.1:0-4816 GCA_964195725.1 uncultured Kiloniellaceae bacterium
GCAGGGCAAATCGGCAATCTAGCCTGCCCCGCAGGGCGAAACAGGCAATAGAAAAAGCCCCGGCATGCCGGGGCTTTTTCTATTTCTACCAGCTCATAGGGCTGGGGGCTGCCCCCGTGTCTCGACTGGCCCTACATCCCCGCTATCGCCTCGCGCAGCTCGTCGGGGACGGTTACCGGCGTGGACATATCGGGGGCGACGGCGACGTAGACTTCGCGCCCGCGCGCCACCAGCCTGCCCGACGTTTCCTCGATCACTTCAAGAGCGAAGGTTAGCGAAGTGTTGCCGATTTTCTCCACCGTCACCTTCGTCACCAGCACTTCGCCCAACTTGGCCGACGAGGCAAAATCGCACTCGGCGCGCGCCAGCACTATTTCGTAGCCCGCCTCTTCGGGGCTCTGCCCCCCCAGGGCGATCTCCATAAAGTCGGTAATGGCGTCGTCGAAGTAGGTGAAGTAGTTGACGTTGAAGACGTGGCCCTGCGCATCGGTGTCGGAGTAGCGGACCTTGCGTGTGTAGGTAACCGGAGCATTCACTTGTTTTCGCCCCATTTCTCGTCCACTACTTCGCGCCCTCTTTTTAGAATCCGCGAATAAGACGCCCCCCAAGCGCTCATCAGCTCGTCAAAGGGGATGTCGTCATAGGGGCCGTGGTCATAAAGGTACTCCATGTGCTTGCCGCCCGCCTGGTCGAACTCCTGAAGGAGCGCATCGCTCTCGCCGTCGAACTCCATCGTCCTCACCCCGAAACGCTCGCACAGGGCGAGATTAAAGGTGGGCGTCACCTTCAGCCACCTGCCCCCAAGCCATATTTCGGCGTAGCCGTGGTAGAGAAAGCGGGGATCGTCCATCAGGCTCGACAGCTTCTCGGTGGTCAGGTGATTTTTCACGTCGGCAAAACCCAGGCGCGAGGGGATGCCCACCACACGGGCGGCGGCGGCCATCAGCACCGCCTTGGGCACACAGTAGCCCTCCCCGGCGGCCAGCACCGTGCTGGCCTTCAAGTGCGCCGGGTCTTCGGTCATCGCATAGGGATTGTAGCGGATATCATCGCGCACGGCGTAGAAGAGGCGCACTGCCCTCTCTTTGGCGTCCACCGCCCCCGCGCACACCCTCTCGGCGTAGGCGACCACCTCCGGGTGATCGGAGTCGATAAACCAGGTGGGTTGCAGATAAGCCGGATTAACGGCGGGATCACTCTCAACAGTCGGCACTGCAAACTCCTTCGCTGACATTACAATTTAGGAATGCGAGCATGTTACAGGAAACCGGAGAGGAAATGAACGCAAATCAAACGCTATTTGAAAGCTATCCGCAACCGTCGCACCCCTCAATAAAACTTCACCTCGCCCCTATTAAGGGTTACGATATTTCCCTGACTCGCAACGCCACACCCACTTAACAAGGTTTTGTAAAAATGGAATTTTCAAGCGAAGAGATTCTCGAAACAGTCGGCATGATCGCCCAGGAAAAACTGGACATCCGCACCGTCACCCTCGGCGTGTCGCTCTGGGACTGCTCTGATCCCGACCCCAAGCGGTGCGGCGACAAAATACGCGAGAAGATCTTGCGCCGCGCCGAGCGGTTGCTACCGGTGGCCCAAGAGATAGAGGCAGAGTACGGGCTACCCATCGTCAATACGCGCCTTAGCCTCACGCCCATCTCGCTGGTCGCCCCCTTCACCGACTCCGAGCCCTTCGAGCTTGTCGCAGCAGCGATAGACGCAGCGGCGGCGGATGTGGGCGTCAACTTCGTCGGAGGGTTCTCGGCACTCGTCCACAAAGGGGCGACAAACTGCGACAAGGCCCTGATAAAAGCGATCCCCCGCGTCCTGGCCGAAACCGAGCGCCTCTGCTCCTCGGTCTCGGTGGCCTCTACCAAGGCGGGTATAAACGTCGACGCCTGTGTGCAGATGGGGCGGGTGATAAAGCGCGCCGCCCACCTCACCGCCGACCAGGACGGACTGGGCTGTGCCAAGCTCGTCATCTTCGCCAACCCGGTAGAAGACAACCCCTTCATGGCGGGTGCCTTCTACGGCCCCGGCGAACCTGAAACTTCAGTGCTGGTGGGCGTCTCCGGCCCCGGAGCGGTGCGGCGCGCCCTTGAAATACTGGGGCCGCAGGCCGATTTTGGACAAGTAGCCGAAGCGATCAAAAAAGCCGCCTTCAAGATCACCCGCGCGGGCGAACTGGTGGGACGCGAAGTAGCCAAGAGGCTCGGCGTCGAGCTCGGCATCCTCGACCTCTCCCTTGCCCCCACCCCCGCCGAGGGCGACTCGGTGGCACAGATATTGGAGACGATGGGGCTCGACCGCGCTGGCGCGCCCGGCTCCACCGCCGCGCTGATGATGCTAAACGACGCCGTCAAAAAGGGCGGCCTCTTCGCCTCCTCCGCCGTCGGCGGATTGTCGGGCGCGTTCATCCCCGTCAGCGAAGACGCGGCGATGATCCGCGCAGTCGACGAGGGCGCGATAACCCTGGAGAAGCTCGAAGCGATGACCGCCGTCTGTTCGGTGGGCCTCGACATGGTCGCCGTACCCGGCGACACCAGCGAGCAGACCCTGACCGGTATCATCCTCGACGAGATGGCGATAGGTGTGGCCAACATGAAGACCACCGCCGTGCGCATCATCCCCGCCCCCGGCAAAGTGGCAGGCGACCGCGTCCACTTCGGCGGCCTTCTCGGCGAAGCCCCGGTGATGCCGGTAAACGCCACCAAAAACGATCGCTTCATAGCCCGAGGCGGCAGAATCCCGGCACCGCTGCAGAGTTTGAGAAACTAACCTCTGAGCGATATTCGGTAGCGGCTTGAAAATTTGTTTCGCCAAGGCGAAACCTTCAGTTGTGTATTTTTTTGTCTAACAAGGAGACGCGCAACGAGGGAGGGAAGGCAGTAGATTAACTACGGCAACCGACCGAGTGAGCACGCGACGCAGTCAGACAAAAAAATTCTCAGCCGAACCAGGAGACACAATGTCCGTTACGCAAGCGATGCGATTTTTGAAGCAAAAGAAGATCGAACACCGCATCGCGGAATACGACCACAAGGTAAAAGGTGTCGTCTTCGCTGCCGAGGCTCTGGACTGGCCGGTAGAGGCGATGGTCAAGACGCTGGTGGTTTCGCTGGGCGCGCGCGATTTTGCCCTGTGCCTCATGCCCGGCGACCTTGAGCTTTCGCTTAAAAAACTCGCCCGCGCGGCTGGCGTAAAAGCGGCGCGCATGGCGACCGAAGACGAGGCGCAAAAACTAACCGGCTACCTCGTCGGCGGCATCAGCCCCTTCGGCACTAAAAAACGCTTGGACGCGTGGATGCACGAGACGATCCCACCCCTTGACGATATAGGGATCAACGCAGGCAGGCGCGGCACGATGGCTTTTTTAAACCCCGCCTATGCGGTCAACAGCCTTGACGCCAAGGTGGCCGATCTGGCGATGTGACCGGACAGATAACACCCTACTAAGGGATTACCATGCTCGACAAAGTTCTCTCCACCCTAAAGGCCGACCACGACGCAGCACTGGCCGAGCTTTTTGAGTTCATGAAGTTCCAGTCGGTGAGCGCCGACCCTGCCCACGGGGGCGACGTGCGCCGCTGCGCCGAATGGCTGGCGGCTCTTCTAACGCGAGACGGCTTTACGGCAAGCGTGGAGGAGACGGGCGGGCACCCCGCCGTTGTCGCGCGCTGGCAAAAAGCCCCCGACGCCCCCACGGTGCTGGTCTACGGCCACTACGACGTGCAGCCCGCGCTTATGGAAGACGGCTGGACAACCGATCCTTTCGAGCCGCAGCTTAACGAAGGCCGCATCTGCGGGCGCGGCGCTTCGGATGACAAGGGGCAGCTTTTTTGCCACATAGCGGGGCTGCGGGCGCACCTTCGCGCCGTCGGAAAACTTCCCGTCAACGTCATCATGTTATTTGAAGGAGAGGAAGAGTCGGGCAGCGACAACCTCGAAGGTTATCTGGTAGCAAAGCGCAGTGAACTGGCCTGCGACGCGGTAATAGCGAGCGACACGGCGCAGTACACCGGGGGGCGCGCCGCGCTCACCTACGGGCTGCGCGGCCTAACCTATCTTGAGGTCACCCTAACCGGCCCCAACCGCGACCTGCACTCGGGTACCCTTGGCGGCGTGATCGCCAACCCCGCCACCGCGCTGGCGCGCATGGTGGGTCTTCTGGTAGACGAGAGCGGACGGGTCAACGTGCCGGGGTTCTACGATGACGTAACCCCGCTGGAACAGTGGGAGCGCGACGCCTGGGCAAAGCTCGACTACGACGAAGCGGCGCTGGCCGCCGAGCTGGGCGTAACCGACCTCTTTGGCGAACCCGGCTACACCGCAGTAGAGCGGATGTGGGCGCGGCCCACCCTAGACGTCAACGGGATATGGTCGGGCTACACCGGCGAGGGGGCCAAGACGGTCATCCCCGCAGTGGCCGGGGCCAAGCTCTCGTGCCGCCTCGTCCCCGATCAGGAGCCGGACAAGATAGCCGAACTGGTCGAGCGGCGCTTGCGCCTCTCCTGCCCGCCGGGGCTTAAGATGGAGGTCAAACACCTGCACGGCGCAAAGCCGGTGCTGCTTCCCTCCGAAGGCAAATTCGTAGACTGCGCCAAAGCGGCAGTCGGAGCAGCCTGGGGTGAGGACCCCGTCTTCATCCGCGAAGGCGGCTCCATCCCCGTAATAGAGACCTTCGTCCGCGTCCTAGACGCCCCCGTAGTACTAATGGGCTTTGGCCGCCCCGACGACCGCATCCACGGCCCCGACGAGCGCTTTCACCTGGAAGACTTTCACCGTGGAATGGAGGCTTCGGCGAGGTTCTGGG
>CAXMSR010000139.1:0-4813 GCA_964195725.1 uncultured Kiloniellaceae bacterium
CAGGCTGCCCAACTCTTCGAGATCAAGCCCTTCGGGATCGTACAGGACACCCGAGCCGTCGATGAGGAGCTTTATCTGCACCTTGGGGCAGCGCTCAATGAGCAGTTTCATGGCGTTGCCCGCCACGTCCCCGTTGGGGCCGCCGGTTATCTTGACGCTGAAAACGTCGCTGTGCATGTCGATGCCCATCGAGAGCATCACTATCTCGGCGCAGGTTATGACGCCCAGGCTCGTGACCCCGTACTCCTTGTGGTTTATGCCCACCACCTTGCTGGAGATTATCCCCTTGCCGAGGATGTAGCCGCGCTCTTCGCTCAGCTGGGCGACAAACTCGATCATCTCGTCGTGCATGTTCTCATCGGGGCCCAGCTCAATCGGCTCGTCCTCGCCGTAGTAGTCGATGACCAGCGGCGAGACGGGTTTGCCGTCCTTGGTGACATAGATATCGAGAAAGGCGTTTATCAGGCCGAACTGCGCCTTGTAGAGGCGCTGCACCTCTTCTTCGGGGAAGGCCAGGTCCGAGATGTCGAGCACCATCGCCAGCTTCGAGCCGCCCTCGTAGATATCTTTGTTCTTCAGGTGCTGGGTGTGCGCGAGGACAAAGACCTCCCGCAAGAGCGTGGTAGCGTTGGAGAGAAAATCGTCGAAGTTGCGACAGAGGATCGAGCGCCACCCGCCACGGGCGATGTCGGAAAAGCCCACATGGTAGCCCGCGCTGTGCCTGCCGAAGAAAAAGGTGATCCGAAAGGGCTTGTCGGTGGGCAGGTCAGAGATCAGCTCCTCGCCAAGCTCGGCCAGGTAAGAAGGGTCGAGCCGAAAAGCGAGGGCGTGCTTGTCGATTACGTAAAAGTTGGACTTCAAGGTGTGGGTCACCAGCAGCAGCGCGGTTTTAAATACCTTGCGCCGCACCTCGTCGATGTGGCGGTGGCCGGTGTTGTAGTTATCGATCAACAGCTCCAGATAGGCAAGCGCCTTGTCGTATGCCTCTTTGCGCACTGCGGGGTCTTCCAGCGACTTTCTCGGTGCAAAGCGAAGGCTGAAGAGATCGACCAGCTTCAGCGCCACCGGGCGGTTGGTCAGAAACACCCGTTCGACCTCGGCCAAATCATAGCGGTCGGGTTCGTTGTGCGCCAGATTGGTGTGGCAAAACGCGACCATGGCGTTTGTGAGGGTGGCCGTCTCGCCGGTCATCTTGCCGCGCTTGACCATGCGCTCATATATCTTCCCGTCGGCGTTTAGCACCTGCGTGTTGTGCAGCTCGCGCCGAAGCTGGGAGAAGCGCTCGATCGATTCATGCACCGGCGGCCCCTCATGGGTGCTTACGTAGAAGGTGGCGATGAAGTAGGAGTGCCGCCCGGTGTGGATATCCAGGCAGTAGGCGCGACGCACCCCCAGGTTGAGCCGGTAGAGCGCCTCGATAACCTGGGCGATAAAACCCGTCGCCGGGGGGTTGCCCACAGCAAAGAGGACGCGCGTCTCTTCGCCGGGGTGATCATAAGAGGCGGGCTCGGCGTCGATGTAGAGCCCCCGGTGGTCGGTTCCCTGCATGTAGAGCCACACTGCGCGCGCCGCGCGCTGGGGCGGCGAGTGGCGGATGTACTCCTCGTTGTTTATCCAAAACATATCGAGCACACGCCGAAAGCGCTTGAAATCAGTGTCGGGTTTGGATTCGCGTTGAGTCTTGAAGATGGGACGCCTGATAGAGACCGGGATATGCGGTGTCTCGCAGTCGCACATCTGGGCAGCGGTGAGCTTTTTAAACTCGAAGCGCTGCACCTCAAGCGAGACGCCTACGCCGGGGATCAACTCATTGGAGTGGCTTATCTCGGCGTAGGAAATCTCGCGATTGCCAAGCGACGACAGAGAGTTATACAGAGTGCCGGGCTGATCGCCGTAGGCCACAATCAGCGAATCCTCCCGATCCACGAGGGTAATACGCTTCTCGACGCCGAGGCGATGAAGGTTATAGGCCAGCGCCTCCAGCGCTTCGTTCTCTTTTTCCATCGTGGTGAAAAAATAGGGATGTATCGATTTCTTTAGCCACGCGAGGTTCTCGCAGGCTTTACTCGTCTGTTCGCGCAACCGCTTGTCGAGCCTGTTGCATACCCGTTCCCGGGTTCTTTTTACGTTCAAGGTCGCAACCTCCGATATCTCTCAGTGTCGCTCGTGCCAGGGGCGACTAAACAAAACACTCTGTCAGCGTAGAATAATAGCACCATCCGCGCTTTTTGCCCGGTGTACTCCCACTTAGCCCCTCTTGATCGTCATGAGCTTCAACTCGGCCTTTGCGGCCACCTCTCCATCCGGCAGAGCGATCTGCGAAAACCCGTAGATAATGCGTCTCTTTAGCTGCTCGATGCGCCCCTCGACGACCAACTCAACCCCCGTAGGGATCGTCTTGACGTAACGGATATTCATCTCGGCTGTCACCACAGGGATCTTCGCCGTATAGCAGAGATTGGCCACCGCTTCGTCCAGCAGCGTCGCCACGATGCCGCCATGCACCACCCCGTCAAAGCCGTGAAACCGCTCTGTAGCTGTCCACCGGCAGACACTCGTGCCAACTTCAAGATCGTACTCAAACTTCATATGGAGCCCATGCTCGTTATCGACCCCACAGGCAAAACAGGTCCCGCTGCTCTCCAACTCCATGCTCGACTCCCGGCAGGCAAAGTGTAAGCTTTGATTATAACAGTATGTTGTGGGTTTGGGGCGTTTTTGAGGCGGTGGGGATGCTTTTTGAAGACGCCCTTGGATTTGATCGCTTTTTTTAAAAACGCACAGGGAAATTTTTATCTGCGGCAATCCGCTATTCCTGGTAATCTGGTGAACTTACCGGTGTGCGGCTAGCTCGTCAGGCTGCCATAACGGCCTTTAGCGCCAGAGCCAAGGCTGAGCACTGCCTGTAGCAGGGGTGCAAAGTTCGTGGTTTTGGGTATGCAGGCGTCGGCTTGGGAAAGTTCCTCGCAAAAGTCTTCCAGCGGGGAGCCGGTGTAGATGACGACAGGAAGGCCCGGGTCACGTCGCTTTAGCATTTCGAGCACCTCGCTGCCCGACATGCCCTGCATACAGAGATCCAACACTACAACGTCGGGGCGCCTACTCTTGCACTGAGGCCAGCCCTTTCAAGCCGTCGGCGGCACAGCTTACTTCACAGCCCTCGGATTTCAGAAGCTCTCTGACCATGAAACGCACACTCTCGTGGTCATCCACTACCAGGACTCTCAACATGCACAAACCTCGGCAAGCCGAAATGAATAAAAAACCCATCTGTAACGAAACGTACAGGCCATCTGCCATTTTTCAAATTCTAATTGCAGCTCTGCTGATCTTCGTCATCGGTTGCGCCGCCGACAACGAGCAACGGCTACGAGAGGCGTCGGCCGCGCACCAGATGGGCGTAGCCTATCTGCGCGATCGGCAGTCCATGCAGGCGCTCCAGAGTCTGGTGAAGGCCGAACAGCTAAACCCCACATCGGCGGAGTACAAGAACACACTGGGCATCGCCTACATGGTTCGCAAAGAGTACAGCACCGCCCGCTTAAAATTTGAGGAAGCCGTCGCCCTCGACCCCACCGACTCCGAGGCATGGAACAATCTGGGCGCCCTCCACCTCGACCGGGAACGCTACACGCTGGCGGTGACCGCCTTTGACAAGGCGCTGGAGAACAAGCTCTACGTCACGCGTGAACTGGCCTTGGGCAATAAGGGCTGGGCGCTCTACAAGCTGGGCCGAATGGCGGAAGCCCGAGCGTCTTTAGAGCGGGCTATCGCCATCGAACCCACCTACCCGCTGGCACATCTTAATCTGGGGATCATCTTTCAGGACATGAACCGCCACCTGGAGGCCCTGGACAGTTTTGACCGCACTCTGGACATCTATCCCGGCAACGCCAAGGCCCACCTGCACCGGGGGATAAGCCTTTTCAGGATGGATAAGCGCGACGAAGCCAAGCTGGCATTTGAAGAGGCCTCCGAGCTGGACAGGGGCGGAGATGTAGGAAAGTCTGCACTGACATACCTCAACCACTTGCAATAGGTGACGCATGGAAACTCCTGAAACGGTAACTCCGAAAAAAGCCACCGGATTTGGCCGCGCCCTGACCGAGGCGCGGGAAGCTGCCGGCGTAGATATGCGCTGGGTTTCCGACACGACCAAGATACAGATGCGTTACCTGGAAGCACTTGAGAACGAAGACTGGTCAAAGCTCCCCGGCGGCATGATCGGGCGGGGGTTTGTGCGCATTATCGTGCAAGAGCTGGGGGCAGATACCGAAAAACTGCTCGCGCTCTATGCCGCCGTGCGCGGAGTGGAGGTTCCGAACTCCATGAAGCCCCCCCACGACACCGATTGGCGTGTGGGGCCGACCAGGCCGGTGATAAACCCCAAGATCATCGCCGCCATCGCGACTCTTCTGGTGTGCATCGGGGTTCTGATGTGGCTCTGGCGGCCCTGGGAAGACGAGGTGATCACCACAGCGGTGGCAGGCAGCGACAACACCATGCACGCTCTGGAGATCCGCGCACTTTAGCAGACCTGGCTGACGGTGAAGGCCCGGGACGCCAAGATGGAGCGCTTCGAGCTGGCACCGGCAGCCACCATCAACCTCAAGGTCATCACTCCGGTGACGCTAAAGAGCGACAACGCCGCCGCACTTCAGTTAAGCTGGGACGGCATAGCGCTAAAACCCCTGGGCGAGCAGGGCCAAGAGCTGGAGTTGGTCTTGCCCGAAGGGCTGGCTGAGCTAAAGCCGTGACCCCGTGTGAAGTATCAGAAGTACCAGTAAACGGCATAACCCAAGCCCTGCCCGCC
>CAXMSR010000140.1:0-4786 GCA_964195725.1 uncultured Kiloniellaceae bacterium
GCCGACCGACTCGACCGGGCCGATCGGCCCGCTCCTAGGGTGCCCACATGGCCAACCGCCTCGCCGATGAGCCCTCTCCGTACCTGCGCCAGCATCGGGACAACCCGGTGGACTGGTACCCCTGGGGCGACGAGGCGTTTGAAAAGGCGCGCCGCGAGGGCAAGCTGATCTTTCTCTCCATCGGCTACTCTACCTGCCACTGGTGCCATGTGATGGAGCGCGAGAGCTTCGAGGACGAAGAGGTGGCTGCGCTCTTAAACAAATACTACGTGTCGATAAAGGTCGATCGCGAAGAGCGCCCCGATATCGACGCCGTCTACATGGCGGTGTGCATGGCGTACACCGGCAGCGGCGGCTGGCCGCTAAACCTCATCCTCACGCCCGACAAGACCCCCTTTTTCGCCGGGACGTATTTCCCCAAAGAGGCCCGCTACGGGCGCATGGGGCTGATGGAGCTTTTGCCCAAGGCCAACGAGTTCTGGCAGAAAGACCCGGCCAAGGTGAGGGCGTCGGGGGCCAATTTGCTCGCCCGCGCAAAAGAATCGGTCGAGCCCACGCGGGCTCCCGCCGAGCTGGGTAGCGCCGTTCTCGCGCAAGCGGCCCAGGCGCTAAAGGGCAGCTTTGACCACGAGCACGGCGGCTTTGGGGGCGCGCCCAAGTTCCCCCGCCCCCACAACCTCACCTTCCTTCTGCGCCAATACCGGCGCACCGGCGATGCGGCTATTCTTGAGATCGTAGAAAAGACGCTGAAGGCGATGCGGCGCGGCGGGATCTACGACCATCTGGGTGGGGGGGTTCACCGCTACTCCACCGACGCCGGGTGGTTGACACCCCATTTTGAGAAGATGCTCTACGATCAGGCGGGGCTGGCGCTGGCCTACGGCGAAGCTTTTCAGGTGACGGGCCATGCCGCGTATGCCCGTACCCTGAGGGAGGTGCTCGACTACGTCTTGCGCGACATGACCGACCCCGGCGGCGGCTTCTACTCTGCCGAAGACGCCGACTCCGAAGGGGAGGAGGGCAAGTTCTATCTCTGGACGCGAGGTGAGCTGGACGAAGTGCTGGGGCCGCAAGAGGCGGCGCTCTTCGCCATGGTCTACGGCGTCACCGTGGACGGCAACTATCTGGTAGAGGCCACGCGGCAGCGCAACGGTACCAACATCCTTAATATGAAAGAGCCGGTTGACGCGTGGGCGTCAAAGCTCGGCGTCGCCGGGGGCCGTCTTGAGCGCCGCCTTAGCGCTGCTAAGGCGAAGCTATTTGAGGCCAGAGGCAAGCGCATCCGCCCCCACAGAGACGACAAGGTGCTGACCGGCTGGAACGGGCTGATGATCTCGGCGCTCTCCGAGGCGTCGCGTATCCTCGACGAGCCCAGGTACGCCGAAGCTGCGGAGCGGGCGGCTGATTTTATACTGCGGGAGATGCGCGACAACGGTCGCCTCCTTCGCCGCTACCGCGCCGGAGAGGCGGCGGTTAATGGATTTGCCGAAGACCATGCGTTTCTGGCGCAGGGGCTTTTAGACCTCTACCGCGCGACCTATAACCCCCTGCGTCTTGAGCAGGCGCTGGAGCTGTCAACAAAGCTGGTGGAGAACTTCTGGGACGCGGTGCCCCCAGGGGGCGGCGGGCTCTTTGATTCCGGGGGGCAAAACGACACGCTCGTCCTCAGGACAAAGAACCTCTACGACGGCGCCATCCCGTCGGCCAACTCCGTCGCTCTGGGTCTTTTTGCCCGGCTCTACCTGCTGACCGGCGAGCTAAAGTGGCGCGACTACGCCGACCGGCAGCTGAGGGCCTTTTCAGGCGACGTAATCGTCGCCCCGGCGGCCTACACCCGGTTTATTCAGGGGGTCGATCTGCTGGTGAATCCCACCCGCGAAGTGGTGGTGACGGGCGAGGCGGCAGGCGCGGACACGGCGAAGCTGCTGGAGGCCGTCCGGCGCGTCTATGCGCCTGAAACCCTGGTGCTCTTCCGTCCCACAGGAGCCAGCAGTGACGAAGGCAGCACCGAGCTGGCAAGGCTCGCGCCCTTTCTGGCGCAGATGGGCCCCGTGGGGGGCAGGGCCGCCGCCTACGTCTGCCGGGGTTTTGCCTGCCAAGAGCCGATAACCGACGCCGAAGCTTTGGAGGCGCTCCTGGAGAAGAGCCCGTAACAGCCGAACCGTCAGCCAGACCGGCCAGCCAGCCCGGCCAGCATTTTTGACGCTCGCCGGGCGGCAGCGCCACCGTGTTGACGTTTTGCCTTTCTTTTCAGCCGCCGGACAAGTGAGAATAGACGCAGGGTGCGCGTTTGGCGCATTTGTCTGGGCTCGAAGGATCGAGCGCCTCCAGCGCGGCAAGTCCGCAAGAGGGAAGTTGCTGAAATGACTGAGCAGAGCGACCGCTTGAAAGCGGCTACGAAGGCTATACGCGACAACTTCGACAGGGGAGCCGGGGGATACGCCGGGTTCGAGGAGGAGAGTTCGTTTTTCGCTACCCTTTTGGGCGAACTTCTCACCCTTTGCGCGCTGCCGGTGGGGGGGCGTGTGCTGGACGTGGGCTGCGGGACGGGGGCGTCGCTGGGCGGGCTTGCCGCCGCCGTGGGCCCCGACGGCGCGGTCATGGGGATCGACATCTCGGAGGGGATGTTAAAGAAAGCCCGAGAGCGGCTGGGCCCCACATTCCAGCTGGCCTGTATAGACGGCTGCGACTACGGCGACGCCGTGACGCCGGGCTTTGACGCCGTGGTCTACAACGCCGTGCTCTTTTTGCTGCCCGACGCCGAGGGCTCGCTCTTGAGCGCGTTAAAAGTGCTCCGCCCCGGCGGCGTGCTCCTCGTCTCCAATCTGGAACGTCTCACCCTCGACGGCGTTCTGGTGCCCGATATCCTGCGTGAAGAGGGGCACCGGGCGGGCAGGCACACCCTCTCGCCCTGGGAGAAGGTGGAGGGTCTGGTGCGCCGGTACTTTACCGGGGTAAAGCTAAAGCCGCTGGAGCTGCCCATGTCGCCGCAGCTCTTTGCCGGGTTCTACGGGCTAGAGCCGATGAGCGCGGGGCTCTTGCCACGATTAGCCTACGCCGAGCGGCGCGCCATCGTCGTTGAACTGGCGAACCGCTGGCAAGAAGAGGGCAGGGCTCCCCTTCAGCGGTGGATGCTCTTGGCGGCTAAAAAGCCTGAAGAATAGAGAGCCCGAAAAACATTAGAAATGACCCGGCAGATATTTACGGGTGACTTTTAGCTGTCTGCCGGGCGAGTATGGAAGAAAATTGTTCCACTTTTGGCTCTGGGGTGCGTTTGATGAAACGACCTTTTCACTACGGCTGGGTGATCGTGGCCACCGGCACGCTGATAATCATGGCGTGTCTGGGGTTCGCGCGCTTCGCGCTTGGGATGCTCCTGCCCGCGATGGGCGAGGCGCTGGAGCTGACCTATTCGCAGATGGGCTTTATCAGCACCGGCAACTTTGTCGGCTATCTGGCGGCGGTGCTGGTCAGCGGCAAGCTCTATTCGCGCTTTGGGGCGCGCAGGCTCATCGTGGCGGGGCTGCTCCTTTGCGCGCTCTCGATGATCGCGGTCTCGCGCGCGGAGGGGTTCTGGCAGGTGCTGGTGGCCTACGTGGTCACAGGGCTCGGCAGCGGCAGTGCCAACGTGCCGGTGATGGCGCTCGTCTCCCACTGGTTTAAACGCAGCCACCGTGGGCGCGCGGCGGGCTTTATCGTCATCGGCAGCGGCTTTGCCATCGTGCTGTCGGGGTGGTTCATCCCGCTGGTTAATGCCCTTATGGGGCCGGCGGGCGAAGGCTGGCGCGTCAACTGGCTCATTCTCGGCTCCGCTGCTATGGCTGTGGCGTTTGTGGCGCTGGCTCTTTTGCGCAACAATCCCTCCGACAAGGGGCTGGAGCCGCTGGGCGTCGATCCCGAGCCGGTGGATGCGTCGGACGCCGCCGCGACCCTCACGCCCCGCAGGGCCATCGCGATCCTCGGCCTCATCTATTTTCTCTTCGGCTACACCTACGTCATCTACGCCACCTTCATCGTCACCACCCTGGTAAACGAGATGGGCTTTTCCGAGGCGTCCGCCGGGCACTTCTGGATGTGGGTGGGCGCGTTCAGCCTGCTCTCGGGGCCGGTTTTCGGCACGCTCAGCGACCGCATAGGCCGAAGAGGCGGGTTGGCTATCGTCTTCTCTTTCCAGCTCTGCGCCTATCTCTTGATGGTCGCGCCGCCCTCGGTGGAGTTCGTCTACCTCTCCATAGCGCTCTACGGCGTGGTGGCGTGGTCGATACCGGGGATAATGGCGGCGGCGGTGGGCGACTACATGGGGCCGCAGAAAGCGGCGCTGGCCTTTGGCACGGTGACCCTCTTTTTCGGAGTGGGGCAGATTCTCGGCCCCTCAATGGCGGGGGTGCTGGCCGACGCCACCGGCAGCTTCTCGTCGAGCTACCTGATGGCTGCGGGGATGGCCGCTGCGGCGATCTGCTCCACGAGGCTTCTGCCAGCTCGCCGGAAGGCGAAGAAGGGGTAGCCGGTAACGCTGGAGCTGCCCGCTTGGTTGCCTGGCGTGCAAAGTGAAATACCTGAGACGACAGGAACCGAAAGGCAGTAGCGGCTGCGCGCGTACCCACCCCGAAACAGCACCCTTGCGGTGTTTCAAAAACCCTTTGCAGAAGTTAAGACTTTTGTAGCTTACGGTTGAAAGCCGTGCCCCTGGGCCGGGACTGCCGGGCATGGTATCGCTGGGAAGCGAACCGGGCTTGCGTACGCTGATGGTTTGGGATAGGCAAGGCCAGTCGTTTTGAAGAATCCA
>CAXMSR010000141.1:0-4778 GCA_964195725.1 uncultured Kiloniellaceae bacterium
GGGTGCCCGGCTGATCCTCGATACCCTCGCCGGAGTGCGCAGCGGTGCGGTAACCCCCCGCCGCCAAGACGGGTCGCAGGCGACCTACAGCCGCAAGATCGACCGTGATCTGTGCACCCTGGATTGGAACACCCCGGCAAAAGAGCTGGCGGGTCTGATAAACGCTCTGTCGCCACAACCCGGCGCGCGCGGCTGGCTTGAGCACAAGATGGTCAAGCCCCTTCGGGCCGAGCAGGCAGAGAGCGACGCTGAGTCCTTAAATAGTGCGACCCCCGGCGAGATAATCGCCATCGACCGCGAGGGGCTGGTGGTGGCTACTTCACAGGGCGCGCTTAGGATTCTGGATGTTCTGCCCGAGGGGCGAAAAATGATGAGCGCCGACGCCTTTGCGCGCGGCGGCGGCGCGCGAGTGGGCATGGTCTTTGGCGCGGCCTGATTGGTGTCGGAATAATCCTCTTCCAGAGCGTTTAACTGCCCCTTGGTGAAAGCAGTCGTTGCATTTGTCGACGCACACCCCTTAAATTGGATTGCACATATTTGACTCGGCATTTTTGAACCGATTGAACGAGCGGGAACAATAAATGGAAATAAGCGATATCTCGGCGCTGATAGCCGATGAGATGAAGAAGGTGGAAGTGGAGTTCGAGCGAAACCTCTCCTCCGAGGTCGAGCTCATCCCGGTAATCGGTCGCTATGTGCTTAGCGGCGGCGGCAAGCGCATCCGCCCGCTGCTCCTGATCCTTAGCGCGCGCGTCGCGGGCTACACCGGCGAAAGCATGGTGCCGCTGGCGGCGATAATGGAGTTTATTCACACCGCGACGCTTTTGCACGACGACGTGGTGGACAGCGCCGTTATAAGGCGTGGGCGCGATTCGGCCAATAAGGTATGGGGCAACGAGGCCAGCGTGCTGGTGGGCGACTACCTCTTCAGCAAATCCTTCTCGCTCATGACCACCCACGGCGACATGCGGATACTGCGCGCGGTTTCCGACGCCACCACCCAGATGGCCGAAGGCGAAGTGCTCCAGCTGATAAACACCTGCGACGTGGATATCCTGGAGGCCGAGTACCTGGAAGTGGTGGTGAGCAAAACCGCCGTGCTCCTGGCGGTGGCCTGTGAAGTGGGCGGTATGCTGGGCGGGCTTGAGGCCGGGCCGATCAGGGAACTTCGAGCGTTCGGCATGGAGCTGGGCATCGCGTTTCAGCTCATCGACGATTGCCTTGATTACGTGGCCGACCAAGACGAGTTCGGAAAGGCGCTAGGCTCTGATCTGGAAGAGGGCAAAATAACGATGCCGCTCATTCAGGTATTGAAAAAGTGCGACGCAACCGAGCGCGCGCGCATGATCAAGATAGTAGAAGAAGAGAAGCTGACCGACGAGGGGCTGGAGTTCGTTCTGGGGCTCATCGACAAATACGACGGCATCGGGGCCGCCCGCCAAAAGGCGCTGGACAGGGTCGAGGCCGCCAAGAGTCACCTGGTGGGTTTTGAGGACTCGCTGGAGAAGCAGGCCCTGATGAAGCTGGCCGACTACGTGGTGGTGCGAAAGCTATAGGCCACACGCCCCACCCGTTTCCATGTAAACACTTCCCACCTGATTTTTCAGCGAAACTACTTAGAAGAGCTTGCCCTGATCGGGTTTATGGTTCGCTTCGCTCTGTCGCAGCATCTCCTCGAAATCCTCTGTGCTGCTCGGTTCTTCAGCCGGTTTTTCAGCCGGTTTTTCAGCCGGTTTTTTAGCCGTTTCTACGGAAGCTGGCTCCCCGGCGACAGCGGCTTTGACTGCGGTGGTAGTGTCGTTGCCGCCCGGCTCACTGGCATCGCTATCGTTGGCCTCGACCTGCGCAACCTTGCCCCGGTAAAGAGGGCGATCAAAGAGGCGCACATAGGTGGTCCAGTCGCCACGGGGGCCATCTTCGGCGTCGATAGCTTGAAGGGCGGCGGCCAGCTTGGCGTCGATATTGTCGATGGCGTGCAGCAGCAGCGCCTCTGGGGTCTTGGGTCGCTTGGGTGCGCCCCACTCGTTCTCGCCGTGGTGCGAGACCACCAGATGCTCAAGATGCAGCGCGATGTCGGCGGGGAAGTTCTCGATCGTTGCGATGCGCTCCTTTAACATCAGCATCCCCTGAATGATGTGGCCCAAAAGGCGGCCCTCGTCAGTGTACTCGAAGCCCGCCCCGTCGCTCAGCTCTTCAAGCTTGCCGATGTCGTGGAGAAACGCCCCGGCGATGAGCAGATCGCAGTTGACCGGGTAGAGCGGCCCGATGCGCCCGGCCAGCCGCACACACCCCAGCGTGTGCTCCAAAAGCCCGCCCACATAAGCGTGGTGCATCATCTTGGCCGCCGTGGCACGGGTAAAGCGCTTTTGGAACTGCTTGTCAGAGGTAAAGCTGGCAAGGAGCCGCGCGATGTTGGGGTCGCGCACCTTCGATAAGAGCCCGAGCAATTCAGTCCACATCTCATCCAGGTCAAAAACCGAGCAGGGCAGAAAGTCGGCCCAGTCCACTTTGTCGGCGTCGCTCTCTTCCAGATTTTCGATATACTGCGCTTTTATCTGCAAGACCCCCTGATACGAGGTGACCACGCCGTTGACGAAGACGAGATCGCCCTGCTCGAAGCGCGCCGCCATCTCGTCGGCACCCTCCCCCACCCTTGTCTCAATCTGGCCGGTTTTGTCGCCCAGGGTCACGCGCAGATAATTGCGCCCCGTACGCCCGGCGCTGAGCTGCTTGTGGAGCACGACAAAGATGTCGGCGACCTGCTGGTCTTCCTGGAGGCGTTTCAGAAACTGTTTCTTGGCGGGCATCGTAGTCTTCCTGTTGGTTTCAAGCTTTTTAAGCGTCTCTTAGTTTTTGAAGTTGTGCGTAGAGCTCTTTGGAGGCCAGCCCGGTCTGTGTGGCCAGCTTCTTGGCAAGCGGGCGAAGGGGCTCGCCTGATGCGGCACCTTGGGCCAGAAGCTCTTCCAGCTCGGCGGCGCATGGCAGCTTATCCTCTTTAGTCGCCCCGCGAAGCCCCCAGACAATTTCGCCGCGCACCGGCGAGATCAGCTTCAAACCTTGAATTATCTCTGTCAACGGCCCGAAGAAAAACTCCTCGTAGCTCTTGGTCATCTCGCGCCCCAGCGCTGCTTCGCGGTTCCCAAAGACCTCCAGGGCGTCAGCCAGCGCGGCCTCGATCCTTCGCGGCGATTCGTAAAATACCAGCGTCTCTTCCCGCTCGGCGTAGCGTTTAAAGAAGGTGCACCGCTTCCCCGTGCGGTTGGGGGGAAAACCCAGAAAGGTGAAGGCATCGGTGGCCAGTCCCGACACGCTCAGAAAAGCCGTCAGCGCCGAGGGGCCGGGTACGGGGAAGACTTTAAGCCCGGCCTGACGCGCTGCGCGCACCAGATCGTAGCCGGGGTCTGAGACCCCCGGAGTGCCCGCTTCGCTGATAAGTGCTACGCGCAGCCCCTCGCGCATCTTCTCCAAAAGCCCCTCGACCCGTTCGCGCTCGTTCCAATCGTGGTAAGAGACGAACCGGGGCGAGACGCCATGGGGCGCCAGAAGCCTTTTGGCGCTGCGCGTGTCTTCTGCGGCGACCAGATCGGCGCGCGCGAGCATCTCCACAGCGCGCGGAGAAAAGTCGTCGGCGTTGCCAAGCGGCGTAGCTATTACTGCCAGTGAACCAGGAGCGAAGAAGTCTCTTGAAGTCATGGCGCGAGGTTAACAACCTCTGCGCAATGTGTAAAGAAAATGCAAGCCCGCACCTCTTTTGAGCGTGATCGTACTTGCCAACAGCAAGAGCGTTTCAGTAGAGTCGGTGGTGACAGTAAATGCCGCCCGACGGGCGGATGATTTTGAGAGGGGGGAACGAAGTTGCTATCCAAGATATTCTCGGCCGGAGTCGCTGGAGTAGACGCCTACAGGGTAGAGGTCGAAGTAGACGTGGCCCGCGCGCTGCCTACCTTTTCCATCGTCGGGCTCCCCGACGGGGCGGTCAAAGAGAGCCGCGACCGGGTGCGCGCCGCCATGAAGAACTCCGGCTTTGCCTTTCCCCAGACGAGGGTCACCGTCAACTTGGCCCCGGCAGACATTAAAAAAGAGGGTGCCGGTTTTGATCTGCCCATCGCCCTGGCGGTGCTGGTGGCCGACGGCGGCTTGAAAAACATCGACCTCTCCGAGACCTGCTTTGTCGGCGAACTTGCGCTAGACGGTGCCGTGCGCCCGGTCAGGGGCGTGCTGGCGATGGCCGCAAGGGCCAGCCACATGGGCATAAGGCGTCTGGTGGTGCCCCGCGCCAACGCCATGGAGGCCGCCGTGGTTGAAGGGCTCGACGTGGCGGTGGCCGATTCTTTGGGGCAGCTCGTCGAGCTGCTTGAGACCGCCGGACTCACCGGGGTTGTGGCCGACGCCGAGGGGATGCTGGCCGAAGCTCGCGACAACCCTGATGTCGATTTCTCCGAAGTTCGCGGCCAAGCCCACGCCAAACGCGCCCTGGAGATAGCGGCGGCGGGCGGGCACAATATCCTGATGGTGGGGCCTCCCGGCACCGGCAAGACGATGCTGGCGCGCCGCCTCCCGACGATATTGCCTCCCTTGACCAGGGACGAGGCGGTGCAGACGAGCCGCATCTACAGCGTGGCGGGGCTCCTTGATGCCGACAGGCCCCTGGTGGTAGAGCGCCCCTTTCGTTCGCCGCACCACACCGTCAGCGACGCGGGGCTGGTGCATCTGAAAGGGTTGACCGAACTCCGAGAGCTGGACTTTCAAGGCACCAAGGTCAGCGACGCGGGGCTGGT
>CAXMSR010000142.1:0-4749 GCA_964195725.1 uncultured Kiloniellaceae bacterium
TGCTGAGCGCGTTTACCACCGAGATGCCGACGCCATGCAGCCCGCCCGAGACTTTGTAGGTCTTGTCGTCGAATTTGCCCCCGGCGTGCAAAACGGTCATAACCACTTCGGCGGCGGGTTTACCAGTGTCGGGGTGGATGTCGACGGGGATGCCGCGACCGTTGTCTTCGACCTTTACCGAGCCGTCGGCCATTATCGTCACTTTTATTTCGTCGCAGTACCCTGCCAGGGCTTCGTCGATGGAGTTGTCGACGACTTCGTACACCAGGTGATGAAGCCCGGGGGACGCGGTGGTGCCGATGTACATGGCCGGGCGCTTTCGCACCGCTTCCAACCCCTTTAATACTTTTATCTTTTCCGCTGTGTACTGATCGGTGGTGTTATCTTTTTCGCTCATCTGATTTTTCAGCCTTCCTATTAAAATATCTTATGGATCACCGCACTTATACCACGCGGCCGCTTCACCCGTGGGTAGCGGTTCCATTTTCGATTCTGTATTTTTTTATTTCCGACCCGCCCGTGATCGGCACGTCGTTTTCTTCGACCGAGGCGATAAAAACGCTGCCCTTCCTGTTGGAGAGGTATTCGCCCACGTAGCCCAGCCGGTGTCTGTCCAGCTCGGAGCCGGGGTCGTCGAGTAAAAAGGTGGTGGGCTCGCTTCGCTGCTCGTCTACCCACTCCAGGAGCGCCAGCTTAAGCGCCAGCGCCAGGGTGCGCTGCTGCCCCTGGGAGGCGTATTCGCCCAGTTCGCGCCCCTCCATCTTCACTTCCAGCCTGTCGCGATGGGGGCCGTGGCGCGTGTAGCCGTTTTTGCGGTCCTCCTCTTCGCACTTTTTGTAAACGTCGAGGAGCCCCTCCCATGTTTTTTCCGCCACCGGCGCGCTTGGCTTTATGTGGAGGTCTATCTTTTCCCTGCCGCCAGAGATCTCGCCGTGGACCTTTTTAATGAGTGCCCGCAGCTCTTCCAGGGTTTTCCTTCTCCCCTCCTGGATGCGCCAGCCCAGCTGCGCCAGCTCAATATCCCAGGGTTCCAGAAAACTGCCCCTGGTGCGAAGGGCGTGATTTCTCTGCTTTAACGCTCTTAAATACATCCTCAGTATATCGAGGTGACCGGCATCTCTGTCAAAAGAGGCGCGATCCAGATAGCGCCGACGCATCCCCTGGCTGCCCCTGGCCAACTCCATATCCTGCGGTCCGAAAAAAACCGTCGGGAATATTTCGAGATATTTGCCCATGGAGGAGGGCGCTTTTCCGTCCACCAGGGTAGTTCTCTCTTTTTTGTCGATCTTTATGCTCAGAGTGGTGTCTCCCCACTCGTCTTTTATAAGGCCCTCGATGGCGGCCCCGGTTTTCCCTTTGCAGATGAGGTTGTCCACCCGCCTCGTCCTGAAACTCCTGAGGTTGGAGAGAAGATGGATAGCCTCTAAAAAATTTGTTTTTCCCTGCGCGTTTTCACCGTTTAACAAAATTATGCGCGGGCTTACTTCCAGGGTGGCGCTTTCGATATTTCTGAAATTGGTGATCCTTATTTTTTCAAGCGACGACATTAATCGATGCGCATCGGCATCACCACCGACATAAACTCGCTATCCTTATCGCAACCGACGAAGAGCGCCGGAGAGAGCGAATCTTTTATCTCTATACGCATGGCGTCGTCTTCCATTACCTTTATTATTTCCATGACATAGTTGGCGTTGAAAGCCGCCTTTATGTGGGGCCCGTTGTAATCGACGTCCAGGGTCTCTTTGGCATCACCAAAGGTGGGGTTGTCCGAGCTCAACACCATCTCCGAGCCGGTAACCTCCATAACTACGCTCCTGGTTTCCTGGTCGCTAAGGATAGACACCCTGCGAAGAGCGTCGCGTATGGAGTTACACGGCACCATTATTCCCTGGCCTGTAAAATCAGGCACCACCTGGTTGTAGTTGGGAAAAGAGGCGTCGATAAGGGTTATGCCCAGCATCACCCCGTCTATCCTCGCGAAGAGGCGCCCGTCGGAGAAAGCTATTTCAAAATTTTCGCCACCCTGAGAGATGATATATTTAAGCTCGGAGACACCTTTTTTAGGAATTATTATGCCTTCGGTGAAGAGATTGAGCGGTTTTTCCAGCGCCCTGTCCACCAGACTAAGGCGATGTCCGTCGGTGGCCACCATCTTCAGAAACGCGTCGCCCTTGTCGTCTGTCCACTCCTTTAGAAAAACACCGCACAGGTATATGCGTGTTTCATCATTGGAGGCGGCAAAGAGGGTGCGGCTGACCATCTGGCCGAAAACATCGGAGGAAATCTCCAAAAATGTTTCAGGAGCTTCGGGGATGGTGGGAAATTCTTCTTCGCTAACGCCGGGCAGATGAAAGGTGGACTTGCCGCCGGTTATGGTAACCCACTCGTTCTCCCTGTTTTCTATGATTATCTCACCGGGCTCCATCTCTTTTACTATCTCGTGGATTTTTTTACCGGTTATAGATACTGCACCTTCTTCATCTACCGCGCAGTCAACAGATTGAATCATGCTTATACGCAGATCGGTTGCCGAGAGGGTGAGCTTTCCGTTTTTACAGGAGAGCAATATATTTTCCAAAATAGGACGAGTGGACTTTCTCTCGATGACAGATTGAGCCCTTGAAACAATACCGCTCATCACTTCCTGTGAGATCGTGAAACGCATTTTTAGCTCCTTTTATCTCTATCTTTAAAAGACTTATATATTTACTGATGATGATGATAAGTACTGTCTAAACTGTGGATAAACGTAAAAAACACATACGCTGTAAAGTCTTTTAGCTGTCTAAAGTATGTTAATAATTTCAACAGTTATCCACCGTTAAATAGCTGAAAAATGTTTTTCCAAATTATCTTCAACTTATAAACAGCCCTGCCAACATCTGTTGAACAAAGTTATCCCATGATGGATGAACGTATGGCCTCTACCTGCTGTTGCACTTCAGGCTTTCTCTCCATCTCTCTAATCACCTTTTCACAGGCGTACATGACGGTGGAGTGATCCCGGCCTCCGGTTTTTTGGCCTATCTCCGGAAAAGAGCTGTCGGTTATTTCACGTGATATATACATAGAGACCTGCCGGGCCCAGGCTATGGCCTTTGTTCGGCGACGCCCTTTCAGGTCGTTTATCTTCAGGCGAAAATGGAGCGCGACCGCTTTTATTATGTCGTCGACGGTTATCTCTCCGCCAATCTCCGACAGAGAGTCCCGCAGCACTTTTTGCGCCAACTCGAGGTTTATCTCCGTGCGCATCAAGCTGGCAAATGCGATGAGACGGGTCAGCGCGCCCTCCAACTCGCGTATGTGCGAGGTTATGCGAAGCGCCATGAAGTTGCAGACGTCGTCGGGCAATATCACCGATTCTAGCGCCGCCTTTTTATGGAGGATAGCCATCTTGGTCTCCATATCCGGCGGCTGTATATCGGCTATAAGCCCCCACTCAAAACGCGAGCGCAGGCGGTCTTCCAGATCGGGTATCTCTTTTGGGAACTTGTCGCTTGTTACGATGATGGATTTTTGACGCTCGTACAGGTCGTTGAAAGTATGGAAGAAAACCTCTTGTGTGCGCTCTTTTTTAGCCAAAAACTGGATGTCGTCCATCAGGAGGATATCGACCGAACGGTATTTTTGCCTGAACTGGGCCATTTTCTGGTTGGCCAGCGCCTGGACCATCTCGGAGATAAAAAAGTCGGTGTGCACGTAGCTGACGTTAAGCTCGGGGTTGCTCTTGATCTTCTCGTTGCCGATGGCGTTTAGAAGATGGGTTTTGCCCATCCCGGTGCCGCCGTAGATGAAGAGCGGGTTATATGTCCGGGGAGTGTCGCCCGCCATCGCCACACAGGCGGCGTGGGCAAAATCGTTGCACGAGCCCACCACAAAAGAATCGAAGGTGTGGCGGGGGTTCATGCCCACCCTTACCGATTGCTCTTTCCAGCTCTCCCGCACCACCTCAATTACCGGTGAAGCTTTAACCGGCGACGGTGAAGGCGGAGGAGGAGTTTCCTTTTGCTCTCCGGTTATGACGAAATCGATAAAAACCGGCTTGCCGTACACCTTTTGCGCCGCTGCGCTGAGGCTTGGGAGGATCTCGTGGTTTTTAATCCAGCTGACGTAGAATTGGTTGGGCGCGCCTAAAACTATGCGCTCTTCCTCTTCCTTCATGAGGGAGAGGGGGGCTATCCAGGTAGAGTAGGTTTGGGGAAGAACGGTAATTCTCAGGTTTTCAAGAATTTCTTCCCATTTTTGTTGCATGCGTAGACCGGCCCCTGGTTTGTTTATCCACAGCATTGTCCACAGCTGTTGATAAGTGTGCATTAAATAAAAAATCGTTGATATTACAGAGAAAATTAAAGAACCGGGCGCCAGCCATGCGCCGGTAAAAAATACATGTCGAGATTATCAGATTGCCTCAACTGTGCGCAAGTTGTTTATAACGTGCAGAGGACTCGTTGACCGACTGGGCGGCAAGGCGTTATCCTTAGTGCCGGTAAGACAAGACTACAGCAAAACGAGCTCTACCGACACCCGATAAGACTATCTGAAAATCATCTGAAAGAGAGGATATATAAATGGCAAACGCCGCGAACCGCGCACAAAAATTGGCGCAAAAGAAGAAAAAGCGTGAACTGAAGATAAAACAGCAGCGAAAACAAGCTGCGACCACCCCCGAGGCAGCGCCTGGTACCCCCACCGATCTCGCGCAGTGCCCTCTTTTCGAGTGTACCGTCAGCGACGGTTGGCAAAAGC
>CAXMSR010000143.1:0-4048 GCA_964195725.1 uncultured Kiloniellaceae bacterium
GGACCGGTATTGGAGATAGGCATAACGCCTTCTTCCAACCCGGTAGGGATGGGGGCACCGCTTCGCTTTGAGGTCACGTACGCAAACACCGGCACTGCAGCTGCTCAAAATGCCGTTGTCGAAGTACAGCTTAGTGGGCACGTGATTTTAATTTCCTCATCGGGGCCAACCCCAAACCCCGGCACAAGCTCTGGTATAAACAATCCGGCACCGGCAATCGGCGACCTCTTAAGCTGGAACCTTGGCGATATCCAGCCCGGAACCAGCGGCACCATTACGATAGACACCACCGTGAAGACCCCGGCGGACTACCCGGTGGGCGAGACGCCGATTGCAAACGGAACGCTCATAAACACCACGGCGACCCTTTCATCCGCTAACACGGCCTCTGCCGTCTCATCCTCTTCAGCAGTATTGGTTGGACTGGCTGCCAACCTCACCCTTGCAAAAACGGTTGATGACCCGACCTTGCAGATAGGGGAGGCGGCGGCCTATGCCCTGACCTATGCAAATATAGGCAATCAGGCGGCGACCAACGTAACGATAACCGACGCCATCCCGGCAAACATGACCTACGTAACCGGCTCGGCATCTGCGGGGGTCACCTTCTCCGGCGGCCAGCTTACATGGATTATTCCGGCAATTGCCCCCGGCGAAGCGGGAACCCTCAGCTTCACCGCTACGGTTAACGGGGGCACACCGACGGGCACGACGATATCCAACCAGGGGTTCATCGCCGCCGATCTCGTAGCGCCGACGCCATCGAATCTGGTGCTGGCCACGGTGGTTGCGGCTCCGAGCGTCACCCTTACGGTTACACCCGAGGCGACTATCATCCCGGTTGGCGGATTCATCGTCCTGACGGCGAGCGTCACCAACACCGGCACAGTTCCGATAGGGAACCTCATCCTTCAAAATCCCCTGCCCCCCGGAACCACTTTTGTCTCCGCCGATTCAAGCGCCGCCTTTGGGGCCGTCGGAGCCGGAGGGCTGATAACCTGGGATTTGGGCGCTCTTGACCCGGCGCAGACCAAGACTGTCTCCTTTATCCTCCGTATCGACAACACCGTCGCTGCGGGTACCGACATCGACAATTTCACCACCTTAAGCGGCACTATCAGCGACACCGTGACGGCTGTCACCACCATCTCGACGGTGGCGAGGACCGACGCGACAATCATCTACACCGACCCGGCGGGAACGCCGGTTGCGACCTACGGTGTGGATGCCTCTGTCTGTATTAGCGTAAACGATCCCGACCTGAATGAACTTCACTCGGTGGCAGAGACGACAACCGTCGTCCTCGCTTCATCCAACCCCATCGATCAGGAGACGTTAACGCTCACAGAGACAGGGGCCGACACCGGCATCTTCACCGGCTGTGCGCCCTCCTCCACCAGCGCCGCAACCCCTGAGGACGGGGCGATAAGCGCGGTCTCCGGCGCCGTACTTGCCGTAACTCACGTCGATCCCTCCGACGATAACCCCACTGTCACCGCCACCATCTGGGTAGACCCCAACGGGATCGCCTTCGACGCGGTAACCGGGGCATCGGTAAACAACGTCGAGATAACCCTCTACGACGGAGTTGACCAGAAGGTCTTGATGCCGACCGGCTACACCAACCCGGTGACGACGAGCGCTGACGGTTACTACGCCTTCCCGGCGCTGCCCGCTGGCGACTACCGGCTGAGCGCTACCACTAGCGGCAGCTACGCCTTCCCCTCGGTGACCCCGGACAGCGCGTTGCCGCCCTCGTTCACCGTCACCGGCGCGTCCAGAGGGTTGCCTTTCACGCTGGCAACGTCTGGAGCGCTGACAACGCCTGGAGTGCTGGCATTCGACATACCGCTGGACCCTGTGACCACCGTAGACATCTTCGTCAAAAAGTCGGTCAACAGGAACGTGGCGTCGATGGGCGACATCATCAGATACACGATTGAGGTCGAGAACCTGAGCGGCGCTGCGGTGGATACCGTAACCCTCGTCGATACCTTCCCGGCGGGCGTCCACTACAAGGCGGGTACGAGCAGAATTAACGGCACCGCCGCGCCCGACCCAACCGCCGACGGCACGCGCTCGCTCACCTGGGAGCTGGGCACGCTGGCAACGGGCGAAGTGCTCACCATCGACTACATCTGCGTCATAGGCGCAGGGGCTAACACAGGAACGGCGACAAACCGCGCCTTTGCGGTGGGCACCATCGGCGGCACCGGCACCTCTACCCAGTCCAATATCGCGGCGGCGTCCATAACCGTCAGCCGGGGGATCTTCACCGATCGCGGCACGATAATCGGCAAGGTGTTTATCGACCGCAACTGCAACTCGCTCCAGGATACAGACGATGTGGGCGTCTCAGACGTCACCCTCTACATGGAAGACGGCACCAGGGTCGTGACCGACGAAAACGGCCTCTATTCTATTCCAAAGGTGAAGACCGGCACCCATGTGCTGCTGCTCGACAAATCCACCCTGCCCGACGGGTTGTGTACAGCGCCGACCTCCGGGAAGTTCATGGGCAGCAGCGACTCGCAATTTGTCGACCTCGGTTTTGGCAGCCTCGTAAAAGCTAACTTCAGTGTTTTCGAATGCGCCCCGCCCCAAGCCGCCGCGACTATTTTTGACGAGCTCGCGCTTATCGACGCAGCCAGGGCAGCAGCATCGGAGGAAGTCTCCGGCCCGACAGCGCCGGGAACTCCCGACAACATCGCCAGCCTTCTTTCCGAACTTGATCTGGACAGGGCCGCTGGTTCAGCGGCAGCGCAAGAAGAAGTGGCTCAAACCGACAACGCGGCGGCGGCGACAGCACCCACAACTCTTTCTGACGAACTCGCCCTGGTAGATGCCGACACGACAGCGGCGACAGCGAACCCGGCAGCGCAAAAACCCCCTCCCCCTGCCACGACAGCGCCCCGACAGCCCGAAGAGGACGCAACTGCCAAGAGCGGCGGCGCTAAAGAGGCGCTCTCCATCGAGGAGCAAATAGGGAGGATGGAGCCCGGCTTCGCCATCGTCTCCCCCGCCGACGGGGCCTTCATCGCTAAAGAGTTTGTGACGATCTGGATTCAGGCCCACAAGAATACGCCGGTGGTTCTGGGAGTCAACGGTGCCATGGTAGACAACTCGCGCATCTCGCGCACGATGAGCGCGAAGGGGAAAAACGTCGTCGTCTACGAATATCTGAACGTGCCCCTAAAGCGCGGCGGCGCAAACAATATCATCGCGATGGAAAAACGCCCCACCGGCGAGCTGGGGGCGCTTGAAGAGATAACCGTAAACGTCCTCGGCACGCCCGACGCCATCGCTGTAAACTTTGCCAAAGACGAGATCGTCGCCGACGGCAGGGCTACGACGAAGGTGACGATGACTGTGCTCGACCGCGCCGAAAACGTAGTCTCCAGCGACGCCCACATAACGGTCTTCGCCACCGCCGGGACGATACTGGGCGAAGACGCCGACCTTGAGACGCCCGACCATCAGATACCCCTCGCGAAGGGGGTCGCCACCTTTACGCTAAGAGCCCCGCGCGACACCCAAACGGCCAGCGTGGTCGGCGAGTTCGGCGGCGTCGAGGGCAGCAGCGATATCTTCTTCGCGCCACATCTGCGCGAGATGCTGGTAGTCGGCTACGGCGAGCTGGCAATAACGCCCAAGGGGAGCTCCGGAGCTTTTGAAAGCGGAGGCCGGGGGGCGTTCTTTGCCAAGGGCACGGTTGCCGACGGCGTGCTCTTGACGGCGGCCTACGACAGCGACGGCGGCGGCGCACAAAAGTCGCCTCGCGACCTCTTCTCCCCACAGGCCGAGGGCGACGAGACCGGGGACGACTACCCCACCTATGGCGACGAATCAGAGACCGCCTATGAAGCGGCCTCTTCCGACAAACTCTACGTCAGGCTAGACAAGGGGCGCTCCCACGCGCTGTGGGGCGATTTCAACACCGGGCTTACCGACAACGAACTCACGGCCTACAGGCGCGCGCTCACCGGAGCCGAGCTGGAGGGCGAAGCCGCCGCGCTCGACCTCTACGGCTTTTACAGCTATACCTCCC
>CAXMSR010000143.1:4174-4742 GCA_964195725.1 uncultured Kiloniellaceae bacterium
AACCCGGTAGTGGTCGGCACCGAGCGCATCATCATCGAGACGCGCGACAGGGGCCGCACCGACAGGGTGCTAAAGAGGACGGTCGCCTACCGTGGCATCGACTACCGCATCGATTATGAGCTGGGCATCGTCATGTTCCTGCGCCCGGTGCCTAGCATGGACGCGGGCTTTAACCCGGTCTATATAGTCGTCAGCTACGAGAGCGACGCCTCCGGCGACCGCTACCACCTGGGCGGCGGGCGCGTGGGCTGGAGCCCGACCGGCTGGCTGGACGTCGGCGTCACCGGCATCTATGAAGAACAGGCGACCGACGACTACGAACTGGTCGGGGCCGACGCGACAATCACGCTCCCCGGCGCTACAACCATCAAGGCCGAAGTCGCCTCTTCGCGCGCCGGCATCGAAAATGACTTCGTCCTCGACCCCAAGAGCGGCGCGGCGCACTTGGTCGAGCTAAAGAGCAAGCCGCGAGCCGACCTCGACCTCACCGCCTACTACCGGAATGTCGATGACAAGTTCGTCAACGATTCGGCCACTTCAGTCTCGCGGGGCTCGGTCGCCTACGGCG
>CAXMSR010000144.1:0-4732 GCA_964195725.1 uncultured Kiloniellaceae bacterium
TATCTCGTCCACGTCCATGGCACCGGCCGGAAGGGCAAACGCCACAAGCGCCGCCGCTGCTACCGCTACCTTAAAGAGCAATGCTATCTTCTTCATCTCAATACCTCCCAGATCTATTTCAACCCGTATCTATTTCAACCGACCCTCAACTAAAAGCCCAGCGGTGTTCGCTTATAAATATATGCCTCTACCTACACCTGCCCCTCTTGGCTGCCAGAGGGGGTTGGCGTCTTGAAGAGGAATTTTTGCCCGACTTCGATGAGCGAGGGCAGGATGATCAACGTCCCGACCCCCGACACCGCCATTATGCCCCCCAAGAGGATGCCCACGGTGCGGTAGGGGATAAGCCCGGCAAAGAGCAGCGGCGTAAAGCCCACGGCGATGACCACGGCGTTTCGCGATATCGCCCTGCCGGGGGCCTCGGCCATCTCGCGCGAGGCGGCCGCCCACGAGCCCTTCTCTTTCACCAGCTCGCGTGCGCGCTGAATGTAATGAATGGCAAAATCGATGCTCATGCCCAGGGTCAGGCTTGAGAGCACCGCCACCGGCATGTCGTAGTCTTTGCCCACCAGCCCGATGACGCCGTAGATAAAGGCGATAGTCACCGAGAGGGGGACCATGCTGATAACCCCCCAGCTGACCGAGCGGAAGAGAACCGACATCAGCACCAGCACGATGGCGAAGCTGCCCAGAAGGCTGTTGAGCATGCCGGTGACCATGTTGTCCTGCCACACGATGTTTATATAGGTCAGCCCCGCCCACGAGTGGGTGATCCCCTCGGGCATCGGGTTCTCTTCAAGGTAGCCGTTTATCGAGGCCACCACCGCCTCCATGTCGCGGTTGTCCCCGCTCTTTAGCTGCACCCAGATGTTTAGCCGCCGGTAATCGGGGGTCACCAGATGAAAGACGTCGTCGGGATCGTGACTCGACTGGAAGGAGAGGATCGACTGGGCCACGGCGGCAGGAGAATCCGGGATGCGAAAGTGCTCGGGCCTGCCCTCCATCAGCTCCATGTAGACTTTCTTTACCATATCGGCCAGCGAGTTGGATTTTCCCACCAACTGGTCTTGGGCCATCTGCGCCTGTAGCGTCTCTACCCTGCGAAGGAGCTCGGGAGACTTAAACAGATGCATGGCGAGCCGCTGCTCTTCCAGCCCCTCGTAGATGAGGTCCAGCGCGTCCAGAACATCGTCGTCAGCCGAGTCCAGCTGCTCGACACGCAGCTCCAGCGCGACCAAGAGCCCCTCTACCAGTTGCAGCGGATTGGCCTCCTTCAGGGAATCGGCCAGAAGCTGACCCAGGCGCTCTTCGAGCAGGCGCACCGTCTCGGCTACCTCTTCGGCCCCGGCCTGCCCGGCCGCTTTTGCTTTCGCGCCTAGGAACGCTTCCAGCTTGTCGTGGGTCTTCTGTACGGCCGCAGCCCCTGCGGGGGCCTCCAGCACCAGATAAGCGCCGTAGGTGCCGCCAAAATGCTCGTTGAGCACCCGGTCGGCCACGCGGATCGGGTGGTCTTTGCTGAACCAGTTGACGGGGTTGTCGTTGATGCTGATAAGGGTAATCCCGTAGGCCGAACCCGCCATGACAAAGACGGTGGCGACGAGCCACGCCTTGGCGTGGCCCCGCGTAAGGCGGCCAAAGGTGCGAACCACGCGCGCCAAAAGCCCGTGAGAGTCTTCGTCGCCCTCGGTGGTGCCGAAGTTCTTCAGCTTCTCTTCAGAGATGAAGAGCATGATATAGGCGGGCACGACGGTGATGGTCAAAAGCCACGCCAGCCCCACGCCCAGCGCCACAAAGGCTCCGAAGACGCGCACCGGGGGGATGGGGGTGAGCGCCAGGCTGGCAAAGCCCGCCATTGTGGTGATGGTGGTGTAGAGCATGGGGACAAAGAGCTCGTCCATCACGGCGCGAAGCGTCTTGGCCCGGTCGTTAAAGCTCTGGTAGCGGTCGAAAAAGACCGAGAGGATATGCACCGAGTCGACCACCGCTATGGGCATGAGGAAGATCGGGATCATCGAGCTCATTATGTGCAGGGTGAAGCCCATGGAGATGAGCAGCCCCATCGTCATCAGCACCGTCAGCATCGCCACCACCATCGGCGAGATTACGAGCACCGGCTTTTTAAAGAACCAGAGCATCAAGAGGAGCACCACCAGCCCCGCCAGCGGTGCCGAGAGCCCCATCTGCATAAACATCTCTACGCCGAAAGTGTCTTCGGCCACCGGCAGGCCGGTGATGTGATAGTCCTCGGCCCCGGCGGGCTCGGCGTCGATCAGCGCCTGCAATTCAAGGCTCACGCGATGGGCGATCTCTTTGGACTCGATTGGGACGTAGAGCGCCAGGGCGCGTCCGTCCTCGCTCACCAGGGTCCCCTGGAGCAGGGGGTTCGCCATGCTGCGCTCGCGCATGTGCAGCGCCTCTTGCTGCGAAGCGGGCGGCGCCTTCATCAGATAACTAAAGCTCACCGACCCCAACCCCGACTGCACGATATCGTCCACGGTAGAGGGCGCCATAACGTCGCGCTTCACCACGCCCTCGATCTCCCTGGCGCCCATGGTAATGCGATGAATCTTGCCCAGCGTTTCGACGTTGAACACGCCATCGGGGTGGTCTTCATTCACCACGCCCAGGATGACCATGTCGGAGAGGTCGAAATCTTTTTTCACCTGGTTGTGAAAGACGCGCACCGCATTGTCCGGGTCGAGCATATTCTCCGGATCGGTGTCCGCCGTCAACGTACCTATGCGCAACAGCGTCAGCGCCGTAAACAGCAGCGCCAGAAACATCACCAGCTTGGGGCGCGTTATCGCAAAATCAACTATCTTCTTTCCCATCTCTATACTCCGGTAAAATATGTGTGATAAGCCTACACCACTTCGATGACCTTTCACGCTTAAAAGGTACAAAAATACTGCACCATAACAGCCCTAAAAAAACTTGCCTGTACTTAACTCATTTTTTGTAAATTATCCGACATAGCTGTTACTATCAAAACCTTGCCCATAGCACCGGGTCGCCGCAAAAGGGGGTAACATCACGAAATGCTTGGAGATTATACCGAGTGACTAACGAGACTCCCCGCATACTGTGGGCAATTGCAGCTGAGCCCTGCGACACCCTGTGCAGCGACGAATTCAGCTCCCACCGGATAGAAGGCTTTGACGCAGCCACCAGCGAGCTGGACAAAGCCCTGCGCTCGGACGAGCCCTTCGCCATCTTCTGGTTCGATTGGACCGGGGGGCTGGACCATAAATTCCTCAAAAAAATAGCCTCGCAAAACCCCAAGCTCTACTTCGTGGCCGAAGGCGATGATGGCACGCTGCCCTCCCCAACCGCGCTTAGCCAGCTAATAGGTTCTGGCCGGGTGGTGTGTCTGGAAAAACCGATCATCCCCTCGACGCGCCGCTCTATCGCGCGCAACCTCGCCGCGCGCCTGCTCGAAGGCCAAGTACGCCTGGAAGCGCAACGCGCCGCCCGTCGCGCGGGCACCTCCGAGTTCTCCGACCAGAAGCGGCTGAGCATGATCTACTCCACCGTCGAGCGGCTGCACGCCGCCCATTCGCTCTACGACAGCATGGCCTCGACCCTTTCAGAGATCGCCCACTTTCTGGGTGCGCGCACCGCCTCCTTCGTAATATTGGAAGAGGGCGACACCCTGCGCGTGGTCGAGGCGATAGGCCCCGGCAGCGACCTGATCATCGGACAGACAACACCGCTCTCGGTCAGCCGCATCGCCAGACACGCGCTTACCACCAACGAGCCGGTGCTGGTAACCAACATGGATGACGACGACCGCTTTAAAGAGGCGGCCGGCGAGCGGCGCTACCGGGCCAGCTCGATCATCAGCGTACCGGTCTGCGCCAAGGACCGCCCGCTGGCCGTGCTCAACTTCGGAGGCGACGCCGACGTAGCCTCCTTCACCCGGCGCGACAGCGACCTCGTCGTCACCCTCGCCCGGCAATTCGCCGTCGCCCTGGAAAAAGACACCCTCATGAACCACCTGCGCACCGCCATGTCCGGCTCTATCAGGGCGCTGGCCGGAGCGATAGAAGCCAAAGACCCCTACACCCGGGGCCACTCCGACAGGGTGACGCACTACAGCGTGCTCACCGCAACCGAGCTAGGCATCTCCCCGAAAGACGTAGAGGTAATTAAGCAAGCCGCCATCCTTCACGACATCGGCAAAATCGGAATCCCCCTCGAAGTCCTCAACAAAAAAGGCCGCCTCAGCGCAGACGAGTTCAGCGTCATCCAGCAGCACCCCGACATCGGCATCTCCATCGTCCGGCAGATAGGTGCGATGGACGCTACACTGCCCATCATCCGCGCCCACCACGAAAGGCTCGACGGCACCGGCTACCCCAATAAATTAAAAGGCGACAGCGTCCCTCTGGGCGCGCGCATCCTGGCCGTGGCCGACGCCTACGACGCCATGACCTCTGATCGCCCCTACCGCAAAAAGCTGCCGGTAAAAGTAGCGGTGGCCGAACTACACAGCTTCGCCGGCACACAGTTCGACTCTCTGGTAGTCGAAACCTTCTGCAACAACATCCACCAATGGTCCAACGAAGACACCGAACGCGACCCGCTGACCTCCTTTATCTGATTTTTTCGGGTATCCTTGACGGAAATCGTCGACACAACAGACAAAAAAGACAAAAGGCGCTAATGGTATCCAAGGCATACAAAGTCCTCGACATCTTCAAAGACCTCCCCGGCAAAAACTGCAAAGAGT
>CAXMSR010000145.1:0-4664 GCA_964195725.1 uncultured Kiloniellaceae bacterium
AGCAGCTCCGCCGCCAAAAGCAGCAGCGCTACCGGCAAACAAAAGTGACATGCCCAAAATGGCGGCAGTTGAAAACCTGAAAATCTTCTTCATCTCTAAACTCCTATTAGTAGTTAGGGCGCATGGCCCAAAAACAGATATTCTCATGGGGACGGCCCCACCGCCACCGTGGTCGGCGAACCCTTCCCCGCGTTTAAAACAATCGAAGCATTGTAAACGTCCTGCCCCCTAGCGTCAAACATAGTCGTCAGTTATAAAGACGTGATACCCTGCTGCAAAAGGTGCTTAAAATGAATGATGCAACAACCGACACAATTACCCTGGATATAGAGTCTTTCGCCGACAAGGGCGTGGCCGTTGCCCGCCTGGATGGTCGCGTGGTCTTCGTCCCCTTCGCAGCCCCGGGCGACAAGATACTGGCCCGGTACACGAAGCAGAAGCGCTCCTACGCGCAAGCCTCGCTAGTGGAGCTTTTGGTCCCCTCGCCGCTGCGCACACAGCCGAGCTGCGATTATTACGGCAGGTGCGGCGGCTGCTCGTGGCAACACCTGAGCTACCAGGCACAGCTGCGCGGCAAGGCAGAGTCCTTCGCCGGGTTTTGCGCCACGCGGCTGGGCATCGACAAAAAGACCATCCTTGCGCCCATCGCCTCCCCTTGCGAATACGGCTATCGAAACCGGGTGGCGCTTGGGGTGGCACCTGGAAAAAACGCCATCGTCGTCGGCTTCAAGCTGCCGCGCTCGCGCGAGCTGATCTCCATCAAACGCTGTCCGGTGCTCACCGAAGAGCTAAACGCCGTACTAGAGAAACTTGAAACGGCGCTAAACCCTCACAGCACCGCCATCCGCGAAGCCATGCTCTCGACGATAAAGCTGCAACAGGATGCTACGGGCGCCATCTGGCCCGTCTTCGAGTTTCAGCGCCGCCCCGCAAATATGCTGCTCCACGCCATGAGCGCCACCGCCGCCGAACTGGGCCTTTCGCCGCTCTACATACGGGTGGGCAAAGCGCACCGACTTATCCGCGCCGACGGCAAAGACACTGGCGGGGCCAGGATGCCATTCACCCTCGGCCCGTTTCCCGCCTCCGGCCACGGCGACGAGGATGCCAACGAGCTGAAGATGGGCGTCCCGATGGGCGGCTTCGTTCAGGCCAACAGCGGCGTAAATAGAGGACTGGCGCAAGCGGTCTACACCGACATAAGTCGCTTTTCGGGCAGAGAAGTCCTCGACCTCTACTGCGGCTCCGGCAACTTCACCCTGCCGCTGGCGCTACAGGCCAAGGGCGTGACAGCGGTAGAGCTCGCGCGCGAAAGCATCCAGACGCTAAAGGAGAACGCGCAGACAAACGGACTCGCCAACATCCGGGCGCTATGCGGCCAGGCCGAACGCCTCTGCACCGAGCTCTCTTCACAGGGGTACTCCCCCGACTACTGCCTCATCGACCCGCCGCGCTCGGGTGCCGCCGAAGTACTTCACGCAGTGGCAAAGATGAAACCTGAACGCATCGCCTACGTCAGCTGCGCCCCGCCTACCCTGGTGCGCGACCTGCAACAGCTGTCGCAGGAGGGCTACTCCATAGAATCTCTGCGCATCGCCGATATGTTCCCCCAGACCGCCCACGTCGAAGCGCTGGCTTTTCTGACCCGGTAGCCCCGGCGAGGGCTCCGCACTTTACGCCGTGGGACAATCTGCGCCAATGCATGCGCCCTACCTCGCCTTCAAAGATACCTGAAACTTCAGCAGCTGGTTTTGGTTCCAGCCCGTGGACTTTGACAACTCGGGCAGGGGTGCGTAAAATGACGCACCTATGACAAACCAGAGCTCGCCTCGAAGACAAGGGCAACCCAATGGCAAACGCCAAAATATTAATCGTAGACGACGAATACCTCATCCGCTGGTCGCTCTCTGAAAATCTCAAAGAGGACGGCTGGCGCACTGTCATAGCCGAATCGGGCGAAGAGGCACTGGAGAAATTTCACTCGGAAGCCCCCGACATGATTCTTCTGGACATAAAACTGCCCGGCATCAGCGGCGTTGACGTACTTGAAGAGATTCGCGCCACCGACAAAGACATCCCGGTGATGATGATCACCGCCACCTCCCAGGTGGACGTGGCGGTGCGCGCGATGAAGCTCGGTGCCTACGACTACATAAGCAAGCCCTTTGAGTTCAATGAAATACGAAACAAAATCCGCCATGCGCTGGAGAACACTGCATTAAAGCGCGAGGTTGAATATCTGCGCAACAAGACGAGCGATGGCCACGGCTTTAACAGCATCATCGCCACCACCCCGTCCATGCAGGAGATCCTCTCCATGGCGAGCCGTATCGCAGGCTCGGCCTCTACCACCGTGCTCTTGCAAGGCGACAGCGGCACCGGCAAAGAACTTCTCGCCCAGGCGATGCACTACGAGAGCAACCGCAGCGACAAACCCTTTATGCCGATAAACTGCACCGCACTTCCCGACGAACTTCTGGAGAGCGAGCTGATGGGGTACGAAAAGGGCGCTTTCACCGACGCAAAGGCGACGAAAAAGGGGCTCTTCGAGTTGGCAGAGGGCGGCACGATCTACCTCGACGAGATAGGAGACATGAAGCCGGGGCTACAGGCCAAGCTGCTGCGCTTCATCGAAGAACGCTCGTTCAAGCGCATCGGCGGCAAAGAGGACATCGAGGTTGACGTGCGGATAATCGCAGCCACCAACCGCGACCTGGAAAAGGCGATAGAAGAACGCCAGTTCCGGGAAGACCTCTACTACCGGCTAAGCGTCATACCGCTTACGCTGCCCTCGCTTAAAGATCGCCGTGAAGACATAGCACCCCTCGCCCAACACTTTCGCATACGCTTTAACGGCGAGTTCAAGACCTCGTTTACGGCGTTCACCGACGAGGCGCTCACCCTGATGACGCGCTACGATTGGCCGGGCAATATTCGCGAACTGAGAAACGCCATCGAGCGCTCGATGATCCTCTCTTCGGGCAACGTGATAGACGCCGAGAGCCTCCCCGTGAAGATCAAGGGGGGAGACCCCCGGGGCGTTTCAAACGCGTCGGGGCTGGTGCTATTGCCGGAGACCGGTGTCGATCTCGACCTGGTGGAGCGCGAGTTCATGACTCAAGCGCTGGAAAAGACCGACCACAACCAGACCCGCGCAGCCAAGATGCTGGGGCTCTCGCGCGATGCGCTGCGCTACCGGATGAAAAAATACGACCTGCTGTAGTACGCGAACAGCTACACAAAATAAAAGAGGGCGCTTCCCCATGGGGAGCGCCCTCTCTTTTTTTCAAACCGTCGGCTGCTGCTATTTTTTAGACGAGCAGCTCTCTGCATAGACCTTCACGGCGCAGAACTCGCCGCACATGGTGCACACATCTTCATTTTCAGGCATTGCGCGTTCGCGTAGCGCTCTGGCCCTCTCCGGGTCGATAGAGAGCTCAATCTGCCCCTTCCAGTCGAGTGCTGCCCGCGCCGTGGACATATCCCGATCCCACTGGCGCGCGCCGGGCACGTCGTTGGCAACGTCAGCCGCGTGGCCCGCTATCCGGGAGGCGATAACCCCCTGACGAACGTCCTCGACATTGGGCAGCCCCAGGTGCTCTGCCGGAGTGACGTAACAGAGGATATCCGCCCCCGCGCGCGCCGCCATCGCGCCGCCGATGGCGGAGGTGATGTGATCGTAGCCGGGGGCTACATCGGTGACGAGCGGGCCCAACACGTAGAAGGGCGCGCCGTGACAGAGACGCTTTTGCAGCTGGATGTTGGTCTCGACCTGATCCATCGGCACATGCCCCGGCCCCTCGACCATCACCTGCACCCCGGCGTCCCAGGCGCGCAAGGTAAGCTCGCCCAGCTCCATCAGCTCGTGGATTTGTCCGCGATCGGTGGCGTCGGCCCCGGCACCGGGACGAAAGCCGTCACCCAGGCTGAGCACGACTTCGTACTCGCGGCAGATATCGAGCAGGCGGTCATAGTGTTCGAAGAGCGGATTTTCGCTGTCGTGTTTGTTCATCCAGGCGACGGTAAAAGAGCCGCCTCGGCTGACCACGCCGATAATGCGCTTGTGGCCCTGCATCTTCGCCACCCCGGCGCGGGTGATGCCGCAGTGTACCGTCATGAAATCGACACCCTCTTTGGCCTGCTGCTCGATGACGTTGAAGATGTCATCGGTGGTCAGGTCAAACATGTCGCGGCCAGAAGCCGAAGTATCTGCGATCGCCTGATAGAGCGGCACCGTGCCCAGCGGCACCGGGCACTCGGAGAGGATGCGGCGACGGATGGCGGCAAGGTCTCCCCCGGTGGAGAGATCCATCATGGTGTGCGCGCCGACTTCGAGCGCCACCTTCAGCTTCTCCAGCTCCACCTCGATGTCCTGGCAGTCCTTGCTGGTGCCAATGTTGGCGTTCACCTTGGTGGAGAGCCCCGCGCCTATGGCGAGGGGGCGGCACTCGGGGCGCAACCTGTTTTGGCAAACTATCGCGCGCCCTTCGGCCACCAGTGCCGCAAGGGCTTTGGGCTCCACGCCCTCGGCGCGGGCAGCCTGGGCCACCACTTCGGGAATCTGTCCGGCTCTAACCGCTTCTAATATCGTCACTTCGCTATCTCCCAATATCACTATTCATAAATTTACTCTGCCTGATTCAACTTTTCCCAGACGGCGCATA
>CAXMSR010000146.1:0-4654 GCA_964195725.1 uncultured Kiloniellaceae bacterium
CTCTGGGCCTCATCGCCAATCTCTTTGCGCCACTGCCCGGCTTTGCGATCGAGCTTCAGGCGCTTGTCCTTCAGGGGGGCCGCGAGCGTTGTCACGGCGTAGTCGTGCACCCTGTCGCAGTAGGCCGCCCACAAAAGCGATGGGCCAGAAGGCAGCGGATGCGGAGCCTGGACTGGTGAAGGCTCACTGGCCAGCACCCTTAGCGTGCCGCGTGTCCAGGTGAAGAGGTCACCTCGCCCATGCGGCGCTTTTTAGCCAACATCACCTCGATGGCGCTGCGGTAGCTGTCCTCGTCTATCTCGCCCTGGTTCAACAGATGGCGGCCCAGGGTTTCAGAGATAAGGTTTGAGCCGCAATACTCAAGCTCGCCGTCTTTGAAGTAGGCGATCTTTTTGACCTTGCCTTCGCCAAGGACGATGCGGCACGACTCTTGGCGGTCGATTATGCCGGCGATCAACCCCGGTAGCTCGGGTTGTTCGAAATGTAGACTTTGGGGGGTCTCGCTGAAGTAGAGCTTGAAGATTTCCCCTTTTTCAACTGCGGCGCAGGCGTCTGTGCGCAGTTTCTCGAAGATAGTATGAACGCGCTTTGCGTCGGGGAGCTTTTGCAGCACGCCCGCCGTCCCCAGGGTCTCCATCATGTCGGAGTTTATCTTCGAGGTGGAGCTAAAGGTGCTGGTGAAGTAGACGGCGACGTCACTGCCCCCCCTGGCGTTTCGGATGCGCTCAATGAGCTCGAAGCCGCCTCGCCGGGGCAAAAGCGTGTCTACTACCACCACGTCGGGGGCGAACTCCAGAAAATGCGTGAAGGCGTCTTTGTCATGCTTTGCGTGCAGGCAAACAACGTCCAGCGGACCCAGAAGGGTGGAGAGGTCGGCGGCAAAAGTCTCGTCGCTGTCGGCGATAAGCACTCTTGGTTTGATCAGCTCAAGATGTTCCACGTTGAGGCCTACCCCCCTGGAAAGTACGAAGATAACGACGTAGACAGCTGGGTGTCTGAATTTATAAGTAAAAAACTACAGCACAACAACTTATTGGGCAAGCCCTTTTGCGTTGTTTGCGCTAAGCTGTGTGCTCTCTAAGGGGCTGAAAAGATGCAGTGTTTTTACAGGAACGTCGTTCGGCATGGGCAGGCGGCGCCGGTGTGGCTCCAGGCTATCTTCTACTTGAGTGAAATTAAGTCTTGCGAAAAATATTTAGTCTCGCTAAAAATACCCCCTCAAAGATCGCTTGGCCCCGTGGCTGGGCAGGGTGATTTGCACCATTTTAATGGATAATATACGCAGTTATGACAATTGTAAGCGGTATCGCACTTAATGCATTGGAGGAAAAATGAACATTCACGAATACCAGGCGAAGGAACTCCTCAAGCGCTATGGGGTGAACGTGCCAAGGGGGATAGTGGTCACGACCCCCGATGAGGCCGAGGCCGCAGCTGCCGAGCTGGGAACCCCTGTGGTGGTGGTCAAAGCGCAGATTCACGCTGGCGGGCGCGGCCTGGGCGGCGGCGTAAAGGTCGTCAAGGGCGTCGCCGCAGCCAGGGCGGCAGCTTCCGAGATATTGGGAATGCAGCTCGTCACCCATCAGACCGGCCCCGAAGGCAAGAAAGTATTAAAGGTCTATATAGAGGAGGGCTGCGACATCGCGCGCGAGCTCTACCTGGGTATGGTCATCGATCGCGCCACCGGGTTTATCACCATCATGGCCTCCACCGAGGGCGGCACTGCGATCGAAATAGTAGCGGCAAAATCCCCCGAGAAGATCTACAAAAAGGCGATCGACCCCGCCACGGGCCTCATGCCCTATCACACCCGTTCTCTGGCGTTTGCCCTGGGGCTTAGTGGCGACGCGGCCAAGAACGCCCAGAAGTTTATGGCCAGCCTGTTTAAGGCGTTTGTTGAATGCGACGCCGCGCTGGCCGAGATCAACCCCCTGGTAGTCACCGGCGACGGCGGCATCCTGGCGCTCGATGCGAAGATGAACTTTGACGGCAGCGCTCTTTATCGCCATAAAGACATCGCCGCGCTTCGCGACGTGAGCGAAGAAGACGCCCGCGAGCTAGAGGCGTCGGAGTATGGCCTGAACTTCATCAGCCTCGACGGCGAGATCGGCTGCATGGTCAACGGCGCCGGGCTGGCCATGGCCACCATGGACATCATCCAGCTCTATGGGTCTTCGCCCGCTAATTTCCTCGACGTGGGGGGCGGAGCAAGTGCTGAGCAGGTAGAGAACGCGCTCAAGCTGATCCTTTCGGACCCCAAGGTCAAGGCGGTGCTCGTCAATATCTTCGGCGGCATCATGCGCTGCGACACCATCGCCGAGGGCATCATCACAGCCGCCAAAAAAGTTGACCTCAACGTGCCGCTGGTCGTGCGTTTGCAGGGCACCAACGTCGAGATAGGCCGCAAGCTTCTCGCCGACAGCGATCTGACGGTCATCACCGCCGAAACCATGAACGACGCCGCCGAGAAGGTGGTCGCAGCCGCCAAGGGCAACTAGGAAAGGGAGCGCAAAAATGAGCATCCTTGTAAATAAAGACACCCGACTCATCTGCCAGGGCATCACCGGCGGAAACGGTAAATTCCACTCCGAGCAGTGCCAGGCCTACGGCACCAACCTCGTGGGCGGCGTAACACCCGGCAAGGGCGGGCAGACTATCTTGAACGTCCCCGTCTTCGACACCGTTGACGAAGCGGTACAAAAAGAGGGCGCAAACGCCACGATGATCTTCGTGCCCGCGCCCTTTGCCGCCGACGCCATCATGGAGGCCGCCGATGCCGGCATTAAAGTGATCGTCTGCATCACCGAGGGCATCCCCACGCTCGACATGGTAGCCGTAAAGCGCGCCCTCACCGGTCGCGACGTGCATCTGATAGGGCCCAACTGCCCCGGCGTCATCACTCCTGAGGAGTGCAAGGCCGGGATCATGCCGGGCCACATCCACCGAAAGGGCCCGGTAGGCGTCATCTCGCGCTCCGGCACCCTGACCTACGAAGCGGTGGATCAGCTGACCAAGCTGGACATTGGCCAGACCACCTGCATCGGCATCGGAGGCGACCCGATCATCGGCACCTCCTTTATAGATGCGCTCTCGCTCTTTAAAGAAGACACCGAGACCGAAGGCATCATAATGATCGGCGAGATAGGTGGCAGCGCCGAAGAAGAGGCCGCAGCTTACATCGAGGCGAACATCAAAGTTCCCGTAGTCAGCTTCATCGCCGGACAGACCGCCCCTCCGGGAAAACGCATGGGCCACGCGGGCGCGATCATCGCGGGTGGCAAGGGCACCGCCGCCGAGAAGATGGCCGCTCTTGAGGCCGCAGGCGTCAGCGTCGTAAAGAGCCCCTCGGATCTTGGGGCGACGATGGCCGCGCGCCTAAAGTAACTACTACTATATAGTAGGTATAAAATGGGCGGCTCCCGTAGCGGGGGTCGCCCGTTTTTTTTACCACTCGCATCTGGTACACTGCACGCCTTGCAAGGTGACAACCCCAGCGGAGGAGTACGTCGTGCCCCAGTGGTATGGTCTAACAGTCGCGTGCCTGTTTGGAAGCCTGTTTGGAAGCTTTCTAAACGTCGTAATTCATCGCGTGCCGATAAATGAATCGATCCTCTGGCCCCCAAGCCGCTGCCCGAAGTGCGAGGCGGCGATACGGCCCTGGCAAAACATCCCCGTCATAAGCTGGCTGGCCCTTGGGGGCAAGTGTGCCAACTGCCGGGCGGGCATAAGTATCCGCTACCCCCTCGTCGAGGTTTTAATGGCGGCGCTGACCGGGGGGCTCTGGTATAAATTTGGCCCAACCATCTCTTTTGCCGTCTACTTCGTCTTCCTCTTTGGACTGGTGGCGGTCACCTTCATAGACATCGACCACAAGATAATCCCCGATCGCTTCAGCCTGGGCGGCATCGTAGTGGGGCTGGCTTGCGCCGGGCTTACCCAGGTGGGGTGGATAGACAGCCTGCTGGGCATCGCCGTGGGCGGCGGCGGGCTTCTGCTAGTGGCGCTCGTCTACTTCAAGCTCACCGGCATAGAGGGCATGGGGATGGGGGATGTGAAACTCCTGGCGGCCCTGGGGGCATACCTGGGGTGGCAGGCCATACCCTTTATAGTACTCGCGGCCTCACTGTCGGGGCTGGTTGTCGGGCTGGGTGCTATGGCCTGCAAAAAGACGGGCAGACGCACAGAAGTTCCCTTCGGCCCCTTCCTTTCCCTAGGGGGCGCGCTATATTTATTCATCGGCCCACAGCTCGTTGAGTGGTACCTAAACCTCTACCTGTAAGCGGGCCTGGAAAGTTTTTTTTTAATTGCACAAGCAGTGCTTGACTCGCCTTAGCCCACAGCGTATAACTCCGCCTCCTCACGCAGCGGCGCAGACGTTTTGCCGCAGTTGTTTTGGGGTGACCGAGCCGCTGTTGGGAAATATTTTTCAGCGGTGAAATAGTTATTGACAAGGGCGCGGATGGTGAGTAGGATTCGCGCTTCGCCTTGCGGGGAAGCTACTGAGTTTGGTGGCCGATCTGAGGGGTATGTCGAGGGCTGAGTGTTAGTTTTCGGCGAGCAGGGTTGATCTTTGAAAACCGAATAGCGAAGAAGAACAATAGACAAGCCAAGTGCAGGCTTTGGGCTCTTAGGAGCTCAATAGTTAATTGTAATT
>CAXMSR010000147.1:0-4635 GCA_964195725.1 uncultured Kiloniellaceae bacterium
GTTTACCGCCTCGCGCCCACGCCACGCGCTCTGCCCGGCATGCCAGGCGGCGTCTATGGTGTCTACAAATTGCGTCAACGCGCCGTCGCGGTCGATAAAATAGTGCGCGCTGACCCGAAGGCCGCGAAGCTCGTCGTAATAAGGGTGCGACGAAAAGTCCAGCCGGTTGAGAAAGAACGCCTCTACGTCTCCGGTGCCAAAGCGGCCCGGCGGCAGGCTTATGTGGTGAATCACCACGCACTCCACCCCGGCCCCGCTCTCCTCTTTGTTCGCATCGGCCCCGTCGGCCCGGTTGCGCGACGAGCGGTTGGGGCTCTGAACGAAGCGCGCTCCTGTGGATATCATAAGCGGCTCACTTTCGTCCGCCGCCTGCGCGGGAGGGGTCCAGCTTCTCTTGCAATTCGTCGCCCAAGAGGTTGATCGCCAGCACGGTAATCATGATCGCCAACCCCGGAAAGAGCGCCAGATGGGGGGCAAAGAGCAGATAATCCACCCCCTGGCTGAGGATCGAACCCCAGGTGGGCACCTCTTGGGGCCCCAGCCCCAGAAAAGAGAGGCTCGATTCGGCGAGGATCGTCCCTGCGACTGAAAAGGTCGCCTGCACCGCCAGCGGCCCGGCCAGATTGGGAAGGATGTGGCGCACGGCGATGCGAAACGGGCTAGCCCCCAGCACCTTGGCGGCGGTTACGAATTCGCGCTCCTTGATGCTCAGCACCTCGCCCCTGACCAGCCGGGCAAACCCCACCCAGCCCAACACGCAGAGGGCAAAGATGATGTTGGGGATGCTCGGCCCCAGCACCGCCGTAAGGGCGATCGCCAACAGTATCCCCGGAAACGCAAGGAGGACGTCGACCACCCTCATCACTATCTCATCGACCCAGCCACCCAGATAGCCGGAGATAAACCCCACAACCGACCCTATCAGCAGGCTCAGGCTGACCACGACCAGCCCGACGGTGAGGCTCACCCTGCCGCCGTAGAGGATGCCTGAGAGGACATCGCGGCCCAGCTTGTCTTGACCCAGCGGATGGGAGAGGCGCGGCCCCTCCAGCCCTCCCGGCAGGTCCAGCGCCTGAGGGTCGAAGGGACTAACAAGCGGAGCCGCCACCGCGCCTATTATCATCGCCGCCAAGAGGCCCAGCGCGACGTAGAGGAAGATATTTCCGCCCGTCCACCTCCCCTTCCCTTTCACCCTCACGCCGCCCCTCATCTTTCGCCCCTTGTGCGCGGATCGGCCCAGCGATAGGCGAGGTCCGCAATGAGGTTGGCGACCACGTAGCCCGTGCTTATCACCAGCACGCACCCTTGCACCAGAGGGTAATCACGCGACTGTATCGCCTGAAGCAGTAGCGTCCCAAGCCCCGGCCAGGCGAAGACCGCCTCGGTTATGATAGCGCCGGAAAAAAGCGCGCCGAGCTGCAACCCTAGAATGGTGATGACGGGCAGACAGGCGTTTCTAAGGGCATGCACCCAGATGACGCGGCTCTCGCCGACCCCGCGTGCGCGGGCGGCTTGCAGGTATTCAGCACCCAGAACGTCGAGCATCGACGAGCGGAGCATGCGCGAGAGGATCGCCGCAAGCGAGGCTCCAAGCGTTATGGCGGGCAGCACCACCGAAGAGAAACCGGCCCTGCCTGAAACAGGAAACCAGCCCAGCTTTATAGAGAACGCCATCACCAAGAGAGGCCCCAGCCAGAAGTTGGGCATTGACACTCCCAAAAGGCTGACCGTGAGCCCTGCCCTGTCCACCAGGGTTCCCTGCCTCAGAGCCGTCCACACCCCGAGGGGCATCGCCACGGCCACGGCCACTATGAGCGACCAGAACGCCAGCTCCAGCGTCGCGGGCAGCTTCGCGGCGATTATCTCCAAAACGGGCTTGCGGTGGGCAAAGCTCTGCCCCAGATCGCCGGTAATGATACCGCCCAGATAGCTGCCGTACTGCTCCAGCAGCGGGCGCTCCAACCCCAGCTCGGCCCGCAGAGCCTGTTTGTCCGATACTTGCGCCGTCTCGCCCAGCATCACGTCCACCGGGTCGCCGGGGACGAGGTGAATGAAAGCGAAGACGAGGGTGACGACGCCAAAGAGCGTCGGTATCAGGGTCGCGAGCCGTCGTTTAATCATCTACGCATCTTAACAACTACCCGCCTCCCACTTCCACCTGATTAGTCGGCACCTTGACAAGAGCCAGGAGCCCGCCGCCCAGAACGAAGAGGAGGATTATGGGGAGTATCGCCATGCGCGCGCTACCGGTCAGCACCGCCGCCGCCCCCATCAGCAGAGGGCCGAGGATAGCTGCTGTTTTGCCCAACATGTTGTAAAAACCAAAGAACTCCGCGCTCTTCTCGGCTGGGATGAGCCGCACATAGATCGAGCGGCTAAGCGACTGCACCCCTCCCTGCACCAGCCCCACCACCACCGCCAAGACGTAAAAATCGCTCACCTCGTCCATCCGGTACCCCCATAAGGCGACGCCAACGTAGACGGCCAGCCCTATGAGTACGGCCCGTTTGGGGCCGATGCGCTCTCCCACCATTCCAAAGAGGAGCGCGGCGGGAAAACCCACAAACTGTGTGACCAGAAAGGCGATCATGAGGTTTTGAGTGTCGAACCCCAGGCTCATGCCATAATCCACCGCCATGCGGATGACGGTATCGACTCCGTCTATATAGAGCCAGTAGGCCACGAGGAAGAGGAAAGCCTGCCGGTGCGCGCCGACCCTTTTAACGGTATGCCAAAGCTCGCCAACCGCCTGCCGTAGCGAAGTTGCGGCGCCACAGGTTGCTGCGGCACCCGCACGGGCAAAGGGCTCTTTTACAAAGAAGATCAGAGGCAGCGAGAAGACCGCCCACCAAACACAGACGCAGACAAAGCTGACCTTGACCGCTGCGCTGGCGTCGGCCAGTCCGAATAAGTGAGGCTTGGACACCATCAGCACGTTTAGTGCGAAAAGGAGCCCGCCGCCCAGATAACCCAGCGAAAAACCGAGCGCCGAGATCATATCCACATCTTTTTCGCTGGAGACGCCGACTAACATCGAATCGTAAAAGGTGTTGCCCCCCGCAAAGCCGACCGACGCGATGAAGTAGAGGAGCGCTGCCAGCTGCCACTCGCCCTTCGCCGCCAGGGCCAGCCCGCCGGTCATCACCACCCCCATCAGCGCGAAATAGATGAGAAAGCGTTTCCTGGTGCCTGCACGGTCGGCTATGGCACCCAGTATGGGAGAGAGCACCGCCACCGCAAGCGAAGAGGCCGAGCTGACAGCCCCCAGCCTCCAGGTAGACTGGGCCACCGTGGCGTCGATACACCAGTAGCTCTTGAACATTATAGGGAAGAAGACCCCCATCACCGTGGTGGCAAAGGCGGAGTTGGCCCAATCGTAGAGCGCCCACGACCACTGCGCCCTGCCGATATTTTTCAGTCGGAGCATCGATTATCCCTTGTCATCTTAAGGTATTCGCCCAACTCAAGTGTTAACCTTAGTGGTAACTTCAGTCCTTGGCAATGATTAGTAGCCAAACAAACTTATTTGCCAAGATTCGATTCATCGGGCATAATTCCATAACAGTAAGGATACCGCTCCGCCTAAACACATAATTACCGAGAGAATATACAAACCTATGCAATCATTCAGCAAATTAGTTTCAACATACAATAAAGCAGGTCTCAATGCAGCTCGCATAACCACTGTGCAGGTAAACGTGGGGCTGCGCTGCAACCTGAGCTGCGCCCACTGTCACCTGGGAGCAAACAGCTCGCGCACCGAAGAGATGAGCTGGGAGACGATGCAGCTTATCCTCGACCGCGTGGCAGTGCGAAAGGGGCTGACCTTTGATCTCACCGGCGGCAGCCCCGAGCTTAACCCCCACCTTGAGCGGTTCATCAAGGCGTTGACGGCTATGGGTCAAAAAGTACTGGTGCGCACCAATCTGGCAGTGCTGTCCAGCAAGGGGCTGCAACACATGGTGCGTTTTTACCGGAAACACAACGTGGACATAGTGGCGTCGCTCCCCTGCTACATGGAAGAGAACGTAGACGCGCAGCGGGGCAATGGAACATTTCTGGCCAGCCTCGCGGCGCTAAAAAAGCTCAACTCGCTGGGCTACGGTACCCCTAACGGCCCCATGCTGGATCTGGTGTTCAACCCGGCAGGCCCCATGCTGCCCCCCGACCAGATGGCGCTGGAAGCCGCCTATAAAAAAGAGCTCGCCGAGCGTTACGGGGTCTTCTTCTCCCGCCTGTTCACCATAACCAACATGCCCATTGGAAGATTTATTGAGCAACTTGAAAACTCTGGCGAAGCAACAGCTTATACCGATTTATTAATGCACTCCTTCAATCCTGATACTATCACCGGCCTCATGTGCCGCCACCAGATCTGTGTGCGGTGGGACGGGGTACTTTCCGACTGCGATTTCAATCAGGCTCTTGAGCTGACCACCGCCCACCCGGCCCCTTCTCGCATTGAATATTTCGAGTGGTCAAGCATCGACAACAGGCCGCTTGTCTTCGACCAGCACTGTTTTGGTTGCACGGCGGGCAGCGGCTCGTCATGTGCCGGTGCCCTGGTTGACGCTGGCGACGAAGTAGCCTGCGCTGGCGGATAAGCATTTTCTGCTTAGCACTACTCTAGTTGAC
>CAXMSR010000148.1:0-4615 GCA_964195725.1 uncultured Kiloniellaceae bacterium
TGCTCCCGTCTGCTCCATCTGTGCTCCTTTATACTTTTAGATAATCGATTCCAAGCGTTAAGCATACACGCACAAATTCACTCTTCAACTTTTGGCAGTAGTCCCAAGCTACCGTAAAGGCTCTGCGGCGGATGGCTTCTGCCTGAACCGCCAGCCCCGCCAGCTCTTTGTGGTTACTGCGGCCCGGCGATCACCGAGACCCAGTTGGCCGAGGCGAGGTATTTTCTCGCGTCCTCCTCCACCTGTTTGCGGCTCACCGCCAGAATCTTGCGGGAATGGGTGGCGAAGCGGCGATAGTCCATATCATAGATCTCGTCGAGCGCCATGTGGGCGGCCTGGAGCGAGTTTTCCTGAAAGCCCATGTCGTAGCTGCCCGCCAGCTTGCGCTTGGCTTTCTCCACCTCTTCGTCGGTGGAGCCATCCTCGGCCAGCCGGGTGATCTCTCCCAAGAGTCCCTGTCGCGCCGCCTCGGCGTTGTCGGGAGAGGTGGCGATGTAGCCTGCGAAGTAGCCGTTGTCCAGCCCCTCCATCGTGGTAGAGGTGACGGTGTAGGCCAGCCCCTGCTCGTCGCGCAGCGCCTGAAAGAGCCGTCCGCCCATGCCGGAGAGGATCGAGTTGACGATGCTGAGCGCGATGCGGTCGCTCCCGTACATCGTGGTGGTCATGCACCCCACCACGACGTGGGCCTGCTCAATGGGGAGCGTTATCCGCTCAAGGGAGTCTTTTGTCGGCGTTTTGGGCGGTGGCGGCGCAGGGGCGTGGGTGGGGGAGTAGGTTACGCTCGCGCACAGCCGCTCTTCTATCATGCGGGCGAATTTGTCGGGGTCTACGTCGCCCGCCACCGCCACCGTCAGGTTCTCGGGGTGCAAGGATGCCCGGTGCAGCTTTAGCAGGGTGTCGCCGTTTAGCTTCTCCAGCGAAGTTTGCGTCCCCAGGATATCGTTGCCATAGGGGTGCTGCCCGTAGAGTGTGCGCTCAAGGGCGCGAAAGGCCAGCGACGCCGGGTTGTCCCGGCGGCGACGCAGCATGGAGAGGGCGTCGCTTCGCGCCTTGTCTACTTCGGTCTCCAGCATCAGGGGATTAAGCAGTAGATCGCAGACCAGCTCGACCCCCTCTTCGAGGTGTTTGGAGAGGAGCTCGGCCTTTAGCCCGTAGGAGTTTCGCCCGGAGTACCCGCCGACATGGCCACCCATGCGATCGGCGGCGTGGGCGATCTCGAAAAGATCGCGCTCCGGAGTGCCCCTGGTGAGGCACTCGCCCAGCAGATGATAGGCACCCTCGGCCCCGGCAGGGTCCATGCGCGAGCCCCCCAGCGAGGCGGTGCGGATCGCCGCCACCGGGACGCCGGTGTTGCGGCGCACCAGCAGGCGGATGCCGCCTGGAAGGGTGATCTTCTCCATCTGCTTGTATTTTCTGGCTTTTTTAGCTGGTTTTGGCCCAAGGGCGCTCTCCAGCACCCGGCGCGCCTCGATTGGCTTTAGCGGCGCGGGGTAGTCGGTGGGGTGCAGCAGGCAGAGAAACGGCTTTTGCTCGCCCAGATAGTGCCGCGCCACCCGTTGCAGCGCCGCGCTGTCAACGGCGGCGAGCTGTTCCAGGTAGGCCCGTTCGTTGTCGGCGTCGTCCAGCACCGCGTGGCAGTAGCCGAGCTTTTGGGCCTGGCCCTGCACCGTCTCGCGCTCGAAGATGAAGTCGGCCTCGACCATCGCTTTGGCCTCTTCCAGTTCACCGCTGGCCACAGGCTCGTTTACGAGCCGCGCGAGCGCGTGGCAGATGGCAGTGTAGGCCTGGGCGAACTTGTCGTTTTCGGCTACTCCGCCTATATAGAAGAGCCCCGGATCGGAGGGCATGTAGGCCCCGGCCCCCACCGATTGGACGAGGTTGAGGTCGAGTTTGATCCGGCTGTTCAGGCGGGAGGCTTCGCCGTGGCCGAGGATCGTCGCCAGAAGGTCAACGGCGGCGATGTCTTCGTCGCGTGCGCAGGGCCCGGCGAAGGTGAGGTTGAAGTAGACTTCGGCGACTTCGCGTTTCTCTATTATCGCGGTAAATCTTGTCGCCTTCTTTTCCACCGGGCGCTTCTTTTTCCGGGGGGCTGGCTGGCGGGGGATGTTGCCGAAGGTGGCTTTGGCAAGTGCTTTGACCTCGGAGAAGGGGTTTGGCCCCACCGCCACCAACGACATGTTGGAGGGCCGGTACCAGCGGCGCACGAAGCGCTTCAGGTCGGCCTGGGTAAAGGAGCGCACCGAGTCTTCGTCGCCGATCACCGGTTTTCCGTAGGGGTGCGTCGGGTAGGCGCCGCTAAAGAGCAGCTGGGAGAGGTGCTGCGAGGGGATATCGCGCCCGCGCTTGATCTCTTCGAGGATCACCAGCTTTTCGCGCTCCAGCTCGTCGGGATCGAAGGCGGAGGCGGTCAACGCGTCTAAGAGGATGTCGACCCCCTGGGCGGCGTAGCGCCCCGCCAGCGCCAGGGTGTAGACGGTGTAGTCAAAGCTGGTGAAGGCGTTGATCTCGCCGCCCAGCCCCTCGACCTCGCGCGCTATCTCGCCGGGGCCGCGCTTTTTCGTGCCCTTGAAGAGCATGTGCTCCAGCACATGGGCTATCCCCGCTTCGCGCTCGGTTTCCTCAGCGCTGCCTACCCCCACCCACAGGTCCAGCGCTATCGCCGGGGCCTGATCGGTGCGTCGGTAGATCAGTTTGAAGCCATTGTCAAAGGTGTGCTCGTTTACGGTAGTGCGTATTTTCTCGGCCATGCGTATCAGTTGCTTTCGCTTGTGGGGGCGGGAATGAAGCGGCCCCTCTTGACGGTGAGGATCTTGAGGTTAGGTTGCTATGAGCAGGAGCGCGCGGGCGGTAGCTGGAACTTCTCGCTGCCTACCCCCACCCACAGGTCCAGGGCTATCGCCGGGGCCTGATCGGTGCGCCGGTAGATTCATTTTATGCCATTGCCGAAGGTGTGCTCGCCCTCGGTGGTGCGTATTTTCTCGGTCATGCGTATCAGTTGCTTTCGCTTGTGGGGGCGGGAATGAAGCGGCCCCTCTTGACGGTGAGGATCTTGGGTTCAGAGGCGATGACGCCCGACGGGTGGGTCGTTAGCGGCCCCGTCACCGCTTGCTGGGCCCAGAGGCGCGCCAGCAGGTGCTGGAACTCGTCGCGGCTGACTGCCGCGCCCTTCAGGCTGGCGCTGAGCGCGAGGATTCCGGCGTCAAAGCCATACACCTCCAGCACGCCGGGGTCGCGCCGGTACGCTTCTTTATAGGCGTCGGCAAAGGCTTGGCCCTCGGGGGTGGCTGCGCTCCACTCTACGGGGACGAGCGCGCCGTTGACGTATTCGCGGCCCACCTCCACCAGGGTGGGGTGGTTCCACGAGCGCAACCCCAGAAGGGTGGTGCCGAAGACGTCGTGGTAGGGGAGCTGGGGAGCCAGAAGGGCGGCGTCTTTTGAGCCTATCGGCAGAAATACGCCGGTAAAATCCACGCGCGGCTTGGGCTCGAACTGGGCGAACTCCTCCTCCTCGTCGAGCGCCATCGTCTCCACCGCTCCGCGCGGCGAGATGCCCAGCTCTATCAAAAGGCTGGTGATCTCGGCGAGCTCTTCCAGGCGCATCTCGTCAAAGCGTTCCCGGTGCTCGGCCTTTGATAGTCTGTGGATGCCGGTGAGCTTGGCTATGGGCCCTTTCAGGCTGATGTTTTTGCCCGGCTCGAAGAGGGTGGCCCCGGCTATCTCGCCGCCATAGCGCACCACCGAGTCCCAGAAAATGTTGCGGTAGCTGCGGCCCTTTGTGGTGTCGGGCGTGAGGATCGCGAAGCGCTTGATCCCCGCCTCTTCGATGGCGTAGCGCGCCAACCGGTCGATCTCGTCTTCGGGGCGAAGGCCAAGGCGAAAGACGCCGTCGCCCTCTACCTCGGCTGTGGGCGTCGGGGTCAAGAGCGGCACCCCCAGCGCGCGCGCCTCCTCGGCGGCCGCCTGGGCCACGCTGCCCTTTAGCGGCCCGATGATGCCGATTACCCCTTTGTCTGCCAGCTCTATCACGCCACGGCGCGCGTTTTCCGGGTCGGCGCGGGTGTCGAAGATGTGGAGGGTCAGCGCCTGTCGGGGCGCGGTTGCCTCTGTTACCGCTCTCTCGGCTGTGCCCGTTGTGCCCGTTGTACCTGTTGTACCTGTTGTACCTGTTGTACCCTGTTCCGCCTCTTCTGTCTCCGGCGCGGCTGAGAGCAGGTCGCTGGCCAGAAGAATGCCTCTGAGCACCCTCTGGCCGAAGAGCGAGAGCTTACCCGAGAGCGGCAGCATGACCCCGAAATGACCGGGCTTTTGCGTGCGCGCCGCCACCAGCCTGCGCACCAGCGCGTCGGCGCTGTGGCCGATGGGGTCGCCTCCGAAGAGGAACTGGAGTCGCCACAAGAGGGGCTCGGCCTCTTCCGGGCGCTTTTGAGCGATGTGAAGCCTCGCCAGCCGAAGCGCGGCATAGCCGCCTATGCGCGAAAAAAGCTGATCTTTCGACAGCGCGGCTAGTTCGCCCTCTTCCAGCTTGTCCATGAGGTAGCCGATGCGCCGGTTAAGCTCGTCGCGCTCCATCTCATCGACCAGGCCCATTAGCTGCAAATAGGCGTACACGGTGTCG